>NZ_VDDC01000025.1:0-70450 GCF_006239215.1 Paracoccus haeundaensis | reverse complement strand
TGGCGGGGGGCGCGGGGTCGGGCGGCGCGGCGCGGCTGGCGGCACGCGCCGCGCTGCGCGTCGGCGCGGGACTGGTGACGCTGGCGCCCCCTGCAGCGGCGATGGCCGAACACGCCCTTCCCCCCGACGCGTTGATGCGGCGCGCGGTTGACGATGCGGATGCCCTGGCACAGCTGTCGTCCGACCGCCGCGGGATGGCGCTGTGCATCGGGCCGGGCTGCGGCGTCACGCGGGCAGCGGCGCTGCTGGACGCCGTGCGGGCTGCGGCGCGGCCGACGGTCCTGGACGCCGATGCGCTGACCGCGTTGGCCAAGGCACCCGGCGCCCTGCCACCGGATTGCGTGCTGACCCCGCATGGCGGCGAATTCGCCCGGCTGTTCCCCGATCTTGCCGACCAGCTGTCCACCGACACACCCTCCCGCCCCAAACCCACGATCCTGCTTGAGGCGGCGCGGCGCATCGGCGCGGTGATCGTGTTGAAGGGGCCGGACACGGTCATCGCCGACCCGCAAGGACAGGTCGCGATCCATTCGGACCCGCAAATTCCCTGGCTTGCCACCGCCGGATCGGGGGATGTTCTGGCGGGGATCATCACCGGCCTGCTGGCGCGCGGCCTGCCGGCATTCGACGCGGCCTGCCTTGGGGTACGCCTGCACGGGGCGGTCGCACGCCGGCATGGGCCGGGGCTGATCGCGGACGATCTGATCGACGGGCTGGCCCCCGTCATCGCCGAATGGGACGGGTGATTTTTCCCCTCGCACTGCCCGCAGCCATTTGCTAGATCGCGGACAGCGCGGGTATGGCGAAATTGGCAGACGCACCAGATTTAGGTTCTGGCGCCGCAAGGCGTGGGGGTTCAAGTCCCTCTACCCGCACCACCACCGATCGATCGTTCAGCCTTCGGCCGGCGTGGTCAGGCCCAGTTCCGCCATCAGCTCCGGCTCCAGCACGTTGATCTCGGCCGGCGGGGTGCGCAGGGCATAGGTCATCAGCCGCAGATCGACCCCCATCTGCACCAGGTAATCCATCACCCCCGCCTGCGCGCGCTGCAGGTCGCTGACCGCCATGAAGGCGGGCAGGATCGTGTTCTGGCCGAAATAATGCTGGTGGACCCCCACCACGCCGCCCGCAGCCACCTGCCGCGTGGCGCCGCCCGCCAGGATATAGGGGCAGGCCGACAGGCAGACCGCCCCGTCGCCCACGCGGGTCGCATAGCCCGCCGCGCGGATCGTGCGCCCGATGGCCAGCGCGTCGGACACCGATCCGCCCGAACTGTCCAGCGTCACCTGCGTCGCCGTCGGGCGTGTCCGGTCCAGCCAGGCGGCAAAGCGGTCCGCATCGCCCGGCGCGATCTGGCCCGCGATGGTGATCGCGTCATCGGCCTGATCGAATTCCAGCGCCTCGGGCATGGCGCGCATGGCGGGGCCGCCCGGCTGCGACGGGTCCGACGGCCGCAGGTCGGGGCGATAGGGGCGCACGCTTGGCCCCTGCGCGGGCGGGGCGTACAACCCCGGCGCGGCCGATCCCGGTGCGCGCATCAGGTCCAGGCCGACGATGGCGCCCGCCAGCAGCACCTGCGACACCAACACGGCCCGCACCACCTTGTGCGGGGAGGAGAACAGCCCCATCGGCTAGCCCTCGCGCCGCGAAGTGTCGGCGGCGGCCGGCGGTGCGGCATCGATCTGACGCAGCAGGTCAGAGGCCGCAAGCGCCGCACGCAGCTCTCCGACTGTCATGCGTTCGTCGCTGTGCCCCTCTCCGCGGCCGGATCGGATCGCGGCCTGCACGACCATGATGATGAAGACCAGCACCGCGGGCAGCAGGTCGATGGCGATGGCGCCTGCCCATGCGGGAACGAAGTTGCCGGCATAGGCGATGACCGCGTCCGCGGCCGACATGGGCGTATAGAGGGCCTCGTCCACCTGCGGCAGGGACATCACCTCGGTCGCGGCCTGCGCCAGGGTGGTGGCGCGCTGTTCGACCAGCGACAGGACAGAGGTGATGGTGCTGGACTGGCCCGCGCGCGTGGCCTCGGTGCTGCCGTCCAATTCGGGCAGCACGACCGCATCGGCCAGGTCCTGCGCGGCGCGTCCGACCAGCGGCGCCGGGTTCAACTGGCGCAGCTGCGTGATCAGACCGGCCAGCTGGACGGCGTCTTCGGAAAAGCGGACCGTGCGATCCTCCAGCGGTCCCGGCTCGACCGAGGTGCCGCGCATCCGGGACAGGATGGTGTTCCCCTGCGCGAAGGTCTCCTCGATGGGGGCTTCGGCAGCCAGCAGCTGGTCCTCCAGCGCCTGCAGTTCGGCGCCCTTCTGGGTCAGCACCCGAAAGACCGCGCCGCGACCGGAAAAGCCGGACAGGGTGCCGCCCGCCTCCTGCTCGGACAGGTCCGCAAAGCTTTGCCGCACCCGGGCCACGTCGCGCGACAGTGCCTGCCCCGCCACGGCGTTCGCATGCGCGCGTTCCAGCGAGGTCTGATAGGTCTGCACAGTGGCCGCCATGTGCGTCTCGACCGCGGCCGTCCCTGCCAGCGCGGCGGCGTTCAGCCAGGACGACATCGCGACGATCGCCACCGATCCAAGCGCCATCGTCAGCAGCAGGCCGACCCGCGATGCGGCCGAGCGGACCGCCGGCAACAGCCGCAGCATGTAGGACCAGAAGACGAAGATGCCCACCGACACCGCGATGGAATAGGCCAGCGCCGCAAAAGTCGTCCACAAGCCCGGATCGTCCAGCAGCGTCCGCACCCCAAGATAGGTATAGATGCCCGATGCGGCCGACAGCACCCCAAGCGCGGTCGAGGTGAAACTGTCCAGCCAGTCCAGATGCCGCTCAAGCTCTCGGGCATAGCGGTCTCCGACGCGGTCATGGCTGCGGTCTGGGACGGGGGCGGCGTTGGGGTCGTGGGCCATGCGGTCTCCGGGTGGCGCTGAGGGACTGGCCCCAGATAACCGCAGATTGCCCGCATTCTCAGCCCCTTGCGGCCGATTGCCGGTCACGCTTTCGGCATGACCACGATGGGCATGGCGGCATCGGGGATGCGGGCGAACCCCTCGTCGGGCAGGACCTGGTCGCAGCCGGGGCGTGCGGACTTCAGCCGGGCGCGGTCCAGGACCCGGATCTCTCCGCGCCCCATCTCGACGATGCCTTCGGCGCGCAGTTGCGACAGCGTCTTGTTGACCGTCTGGCGCGAGCATCCGGCGATCGCCGCCAGATCGGTCTGGCTCAGCTGGATCTGCGGAGATTCGGCGCTGGTCATGGTCAACAGGTTGATCCGGATGCGATCTTCGGCGGCATAGAACATCGCGACCGAGTGCTGGCGGTTGTCCCGCGTCAGGCGATCGTGAAAGATCTTGGCAAAGTTGCGCATCAGCAGGTCGGCCGGAACGTGCCGCAGGATCATTGCCGCATCCAGCAGCATCACCGTCGTGTCCGGCAGCGTGGTGCAGCTTGCCGCGCAGGTCCGGCCGGAAAACTGCTCGACCTCTCCCAGCACCTCGCCGGGAACGGCAAGATGGGCCATCACGCGATTTCCGTTGATGTCCAGATAGTTGACCTCGATCCGTCCCTTGATGATCAGATAGATCCAGTCGGCAGGCTCGCCTTGGCGCAGGATGTCCCTGGGGCGACGGATATGAACGAGGGCAGCCTCCGCCACCAGGGCCGCCAGCTGCGGCTTGTCCAGATCGGCGATCAGCGCGGGCTTCAGGCGCGTCAGGATCGACAGCAGGTCGGGGATCTGGACAGGTGCCCTGCCCTTCGCCGAAGTCGTCCGTGGGGTAACTGCCTGCATGTCCCCTGCCCGATGATCGATGCAGGACCAAGTATATCGACATGACCGCACAGGAACAGAGGTTTTCGTATGGTCAACCAAGGTCCCCGCACACGGCGGTGGCGGATCAAGTGTGCTATCACTGGTTACAGTCCACGAGGTACCACACTCTCGACCCGCATCACCGGTCTATTGGACAGTTCATTCCGAAACTGTCGGCAGGGCGACACAAGTCATGTTAGCGCACGAAAAAATTCGGGAATGCACATGAAACAGGCGACGGGATGCCGGTTGACCCTAGATGATCGTCGCCCGCCCGCGACCCGCCCCCTTGGACAGGTAGAGGGCCTTGTCCGCCATCGCCAGGACCTGCTCCGGCTGGTCCGGCCCGCCGGGATGCCAGACCAGGATGCCCAGGCTGGCCGAAACCTGCAGATCGGTCAGTTCCGGCGGCGACAGCGCCCGGATCGCCACGATGATCCGGTCGGCAAGCTGCTGCAGGGCGGCCCGCGATGTCATGCCCCGTAGGATCAGGACGAATTCGTCACCCCCGATCCGCGCCGCCGTGTCTGCCTTGCGGATATGGCTGCGCAGGACCGCACCGACCGACCGCAGAAGGTCGTCCCCCGCCTGGTGCCCCAGCTGGTCGTTGACCTGCTTGAAATGGTCCAGGTCCAGATGCGCGATGGCAAAGGGATGCGCGACCTCGTCCGCGAAATCGGCCGTGCGCAGCGACAGGGACAGCGCGATCTCCAGCCCGCGGCGATTCTGCAGGCCGGTCAGCGGATCGGTCTGCGCCTGCAGCAGGGCCAGTTCGCGCGATTGCGCCAACTGGGTGTTAAAGCGCGACAGTTCGGTCAGGACGCCACGGTTGGCTTCGTGCAGAAACAGCAGTTCCATCGCCAGTTCCGAGGGCGCAAAGTCGTCATCCGTCAGCCCCGCAGCACGAATCGCACGATGAAGGCCGATCCCGAAACCCAGATTGACCAGCAGCGTCCCATCATCGACCTGCACGCCATGGCCGCGCAACACCAGGTCGCGCGACTGGACCACGCGCAGGAACAGGCGGCGGCGGTGTTCGACTGCGGTGCGGATCGCCTGCAGCGGACAGGGCCCCTGCCCCGCGCGCCCGCTGACTAACCGATCCGCCAGCCCGTCTGCCAGGTCCGGGATCAGCTTGGACAGCGTCGGCCCGACGGACAGGACCTTGCCGCAGGCCGACAGCCACAAGTGCATGGGCAGCAGCTGCCCAAGCGCCTGCGCGGACATGGTCGGGCCGGTCACGACGACACCGCGCCGCTCAGCTGCGCCCCCTGCAGGCTGAAGATGCGACCCTCGAAGAACTGTTCGTCCCAGATGTCGATGCGGATCGACAGCCCCTCGACCGAGATGAGGCACAGCGCGCCGTAATCGTCAGCCATGCCGCGGATCAGCCCGACCAGAAGATGCTGCCACACCGGGTCGGGTTCCAGCATGACCAGCCAGACGGACTGATCCTCCGCCTCGACCTGCAGGCGCGGAACCTCCAAGTCGGGCAGGACCAGATGCGCGCGACCGGGCAGCTCCTCAAGACGCAGCAGGAAATCCTTGAAGTCGCGGCCCGAAAACCGCAGCAGGCGCCGCACAGGCTCGATGCGCGTCATCCATCCGCCCAGATCCTCGAACATCTCGGGCAGCGGTTTCGACAGCCGGAACGCGGCGCGTTCCAGTGCACCCGTCCCGAACCCGGCGCCAAGCGGCGCCAGTCGACCGACGGCCACGGCCTCCTCGTCGGCGACGGACTGGACCAGGTCTTCACCATACGTGGCGCGGAGGAATTCTTCGATCGCGCGATTGATCAGACTTTTCATGCCCACCTCGATTCGAACCGAAACTAGCGGCAGGGCGTAAACAAATCGGAAAGCGCCGATGGAAAAAGGTCTAGTCGGCCTCCCAGCCATAGCTGCCCGGTCCCGACAGGGCCGTGCGGGCCGTCATGATGTCGCCTGGACGCACGCCAAGGCTGTCGGCAAAGCTGCACAGGCGGTCATCGTCCTCGACCAGAAAATCAAGCAGGAACAGGGCGATGTCAGGACGGCTGGCGAAATTGCGGATATCGGCGGGCTGCAGGCCGGCGGCCTCCATGAACTGCGCCAGATCCTGCGGCCGATCGGCCAACAGGATCAGCGTCTGCGTCGCCAGATCGGCGGCCTGCTGGGCCGAATACGCCATTTTTCCATCCGTATCGCAATTTCGTGAGCTGGCCTGCACCAGAAACTCTTTGTTAAGCATTTTAGGTGAAATTGAAATGAAGATGTCGGATTTCTGGATAGATCGATGACGGCACGTATCATGGTTGCAGATGGCATAGCGACGGCGCGGATCACGTTGAAGGTCCGGC
This sequence comes from Paracoccus haeundaensis, assembly GCF_006239215.1. Classification (NCBI taxonomy): domain Bacteria; kingdom Pseudomonadati; phylum Pseudomonadota; class Alphaproteobacteria; order Rhodobacterales; family Paracoccaceae; genus Paracoccus; species Paracoccus haeundaensis. Next base: position 64,298 of record NZ_VDDC01000025.1, on the reverse strand, counting down.
TGTCCGCCGTGCGCTATGACGTGGCCGCGGTCGCCTCGGCCGCGCAGCTGATGCAGGAACTGGACGCGGCCCTGCCCGACCTGATCATCCTGGGAAATTTCCCCGACGGATCGGCCATCGACATCTGCGGGCGGCTGTCGCGCGATCCGCGGCTGGCGGATATCCCGGTGCTGATGCTGGTCCGGCCCGAACAGCGGCTGGCCGCGCTGCAGGCGGGGGCAACCGCGACGCTTGAACCCGACGTCGACGACCAGATGCTGATGGCGCGGATCCGCAACATTCTGCGCCAGTCGGATGCCCCGCAGGCCAGCCGGATGGGCATGGCCGAGGCACCGGCCGGTTTTGTCCATGCCGATCGTCCGCTGATCGTGCTCATCGCGGACAGCCAGACCCGTGCGCGGCGCTGGCGGCAGATGCTGTCCGAACGTATGCCCTGCCGGTTCGAGATCCGCGATCCTGACGAAGCGCTGGGCGCCGCATCCGCAGGGCGGACGGCGGACCTGTACCTGATCTCGGCAGATATCCGCGAGCGTGGCGACGGGCTGCGCCTGCTGTCCGAACTGCGGTCGCGCCAAGGGTCGCGGGATGCGGGCTTCGTCATCGCCATCGGGCCTGACCGGGCCGAGCTGTCGGCCATCGCCCTGGATCTCGGGGCGGGTGACGTGATGCCGGACGCGCTGTGCACCGCTGCGACGGCCGAGGCCGCGGCGGTGTCGCTGCAGATGCTGCTGTCGCGCAAATCCAAGAGCGACCAGCGTCGGGCCGAGGTTCAGCGTCACATGCTGTGGGCGATGACCGATCCGCTGACCGGGCTGTACAACCGCCGCTATGCCCTGCCAAAGCTTGCCGACATCGCGCGCGACGCGATGCTGGCGCATCAGGGATTTGCGGTCTTTGCCATCGACCTGGACCATTTCAAGGCTGTGAATGACTGCCATGGTCACACCGCAGGCGATGCCGTCCTGGCCGAGGTCGCGCAGCGCCTGCGCGATACCATTGGCGTGGACGGCATGACGGCCCGCATGGGCGGAGAGGAGTTCCTGGCTGTGCAGGGCAACTGCCCCCCGGTACGCGCGGTCCGCATTGCCGAGGCGCTACGGCTGGCCGTACAGGCGCGGCCCGTACGCCTGCCGGGCCTGTCCGGCGGCGGCGCGATCCGGGTGACGGCGTCGGTCGGGGTGGCCATGGTCGCGCCCGCGGACGACATCTGGCCGGATCAGCTGGCGCGCGTGGCGCTTGAGCGCGCGGACCGGGCGCTGCTGGCCGCCAAGGCTGCGGGGCGCAACCAGGTCGTCTGTTCGCGCGCGGAACGTGCGGCATAGGAGGGACTTTCAATGTGCCACCCCGCCACCTAGATTTGGTCCAAGCCCGCAGAGGACCCCGTCATGACAGATGCTGCCAAGATCACCCCATCGCTGACCCCCGAACGCCCGACGGGCCAGGCCATGCTGCGTGGCGCGCGGGGCCGCTGCCCGGCCTGCGGAGAGGGTCGGATGTTCTCCAGCTACCTCAAGGTGGCGGATGCCTGTCCCCATTGCCACGAGGATCTGCACCACCAGCGGGCCGACGACGGCCCGGCCTACCTGACCATCCTGATCGTGTCGCATCTGGGTGCGCCATTGCTGCTGGCGTCCTTCATCGCGTGGCGCCCCAGTGCCATGACGATGATCCTGTCCTTTGGCCTTGGGGCGATCGTGCTGTCGCTGGCGATGCTGCCGGTGATCAAGGGCGCCATGGTCGGGTTGCAGTGGGCACGACGCATGCACGGGTTCGGCCGGGCATGACCGTCGCCATCCGCGATGCTGCAACGGTCCTGGTCGTGCGCCGCGACGTGGGCGGCGCGTCGGTCCTGATGGGCATGCGCGGCGCCGGCGCGGCCTTCATGCCGTCGAAATTCGTCTTTCCCGGCGGGGCCGTCGACCCCGAGGACGCACAGGTTGCCTTGGCCCGTCCCCTTGGCCCGACCTGCCGCGCGCGCCTGCTGCAGGAGGATGGCCTGTCCCCCGACGCCATCGCTGCCGCGGCCTTGCGCGAACTGGCCGAAGAAACCGGCCTGCTGATCGGCCGTCCGGGGGGCGCACCCTGCGGCTGGCCCGGTCATGCCAAGGCAGGTCTAACCCCCGATGCGGGTCCGCTGATCTATCTGTTCCGGGCGATCACGCCACCGGGGCGACCCCGCCGGTTCGATGCGCATTTCTTCGTCGCGGATGCGGCCGACATCGTCGGCGACCCCGATGATTTCGGCGCCGCCTGCGACGAGCTATCCCATCTGCACTGGGTGCCGCTGGATCAGGCAGGCGCGTTGGACCTGCCCTTCATCACCGAAGTCGTGCTGGCCGAACTGACGGCGCTGATCCGCGACCTGCCGCATGACCAGCCGCTGGCCGCGCCGGACACGGTGCCCTTCTTTGATAATCGCGGGCCCGCGCCAGTCTTTCGCCAGATCGCCTAGCGGCCGGTAAAGACCGCCGGCCGCTTTTCCAGGAACGCCGTCACCCCTTCCGCGAAATCGGCACTGCGTCCGGCCTGCCCCTGCAGACGTGCCTCCAGCGCCAGTTGCGCCTGCATGTCGTTCCCGAACGAGGCCGTCAGCGCCTGCCTGATGGCCAGAAACGCACTAGTCGGCCCCTTGGCCAGCGCCTGCGCCCGGGCCGTGACCCCTGCGGCGAAATCGGCATCGGGCAGCGCCTGCCAGATCATCCCCCAATCTGCCGCCTGCCGCGCGGACACGGGTTCGGCGAACAGCATCATTCCCATCGCGCGCGCCATGCCGACCGCCCGCGGGATGATCCAGGTCCCGCCCGCATCCGGGATCAGCCCGATCCGGGTGAAGGCCTGGATGAAGCTGGCGCTGTCCGCGGCGATCACCACGTCGGCGGCCAGCGCCAGGTTCGCCCCGGCCCCGGCCGCCACGCCGTTCACCGCGGCGATGACCGGCACGGGACAGGTGGTGACCGCAGCCAGCATCGGCTCGTATTCCTCGCGCAGGGTGCGCTCCAGATCGGCGGCGGCACCCGCATCGGTCAGGTCCTGCCCGGAACAGAACCCCCGGCCTGCCCCGGTCATCACCACGGCACGCACATCGGGCGCCAGCGTCGTCAGCACCTGCGTGATCTCGGCCCGCATGCGGGTGTTCAGCGCATTCATCACCGCGGGGCGGTTCAGCGTCAGCGTGGCGACGCCGTCGGCTGCCGCGAACTGAATGGTCTCGAAGCTCATGTCATCCTCCCGTTTCCGGGGATCATGCCGAAATTCGCGGGCGGTGAAAGCGCGACCCGGCGTCAGGGATCGCGCATGATCTCGGCCAGGCGCCGACGTTCGTCGGGGTCCAGGGCCTCGACCTCGGGCGTCGGGCGGTTGCGGGCGCGCAGGAAGCCGGCCGCGGTCAGCAATGCGACCAGGGCCATCAGGGGCGCGGCCAGCCACAGGATCATGTTCGCCCCATCGGGCCGCGGATTGAACAGCACGAATTCGCCAAAGCGGTCGGCGACCGCGTCGATCACCTGGTCGTTGCTGTCGCCCTCCAGCAAACGCTCGCGCACGTAGAGGCGCAGGTCGCGGCTGATCGGCGCGTTGGACTCGTCGATGTTCTCTCCCTGGCAGACGGGGCAACGCAGCTGTTGCGAAATCTCGCGGGCGCGTGCCTCCATCGCGGCGTCGGGCAGGACCTCGTCGGGCTGGACGGCCAGGACCGGACAGGCGGTCAGGATCAGCGCCAGCACGGCGGCCCGGACCCTCATTCCGCGGGGACCGCGCCGGGGCGCGCCTGCCGGGCCGCACCCGCCGCCACGCGATAGCGCCGGTCGGTCAGGCTGATCAGCCCGCCGATGGCCATCATCAGACAGCCCGCCCAGATCCAGTTGGCAAAGGGCTTGATATAGGTCCGCACCGCCCATCCGCCGCCGGGCTGTTCGTCACCCAGAACGACGTACAGATCGCGCCAGAAGCCGTAATCGATCGCGGCCTCGGTCGTGGGCATCCCCTGGACGGGATAGACGCGCTTTTCCGGAGAGAGGGTCGCGACCGGGCTGCCGTCGCGGCTGGCCTCGATCACCGCTTTCTGGGCCAGATAGTTGGGTCCGTCCGCCCGGCGCACGTCGCGCAGGACCAGGTCATAGCTGCCGACAGCAAAGGGCTGGTCGATCTGCGCCACGCGCACATCCTCGACCTGCCAGGCCTGGATCAGGGACACGGCCACGAAGGTGACGCCCAGCCCGGAATGCGCGACCGCCTTGCCCCAATCGGCACGCGGCAGGCGCAACAGGCGCGACGCGCCGGAACTGCCGGTCCGCAGCCACAGATCGGCCAGCGCGCCGAAGATCAGCCAAGATCCCAGCCCCGCTCCGATCACGGCCAGCGCCGAATGTCCGGTCGACACTGCAAAGACCAGCATCATGATCGCTGCCGACAGGATCAGCGGCCCGCGCAGCGGGCGCAGGCTGCGGGCCAGCGTCGCACGTTTCCACGGCATCAGCGACCCGATGGGCAGGGCGATCGCCAGCACGATCATGAACGGCGTGAAGGCCTGGTTGAAGAAGGGCGGGCCCACGGAAAGCACCCGCCCCCAGACCATCTCGGCCACCAGCGGCCAGATCGTGCCGATGAACACGACAAAGGCCGACACGGCCAACAGCACGTTGTTCAGCACCAACGCGCCCTCGCGCGACAGGGGGGCGAAGACACCCTTGGCGGTCATCTCGGACGCGCGGGCCGCGAACAGCGTCAGGGCGCCGCCGATGAACACCGCAAGGATCGCCAGGATGAACACCCCCCGTTCCGGGTCGTTGGCGAAGCTGTGGACAGAGGTGATGACCCCCGATCGGACGATGAACGTGCCGATCAGCGAGAAACCGAACGCCATGATCGCCAGAAGGATCGTCCAGCTTTTCAACGCCTCGCGCTTTTCGACGACGATGGCGGAATGCAGCAGCGCGGCGGCCAACAGCCACGGCATGAAGCTGGCGTTCTCGACCGGATCCCAGAACCAGAAGCCGCCCCAGCCCAGCTCGTAATAGGCCCACCAGGAGCCAAGCGCGATGCCGATGGTCAGGAACACCCAGGCCGCCAGGGTCCAGGGACGGACCCAACGCGCCCAGGCCGCGTCCACGCGACCCTCTATCAGGGCGGCGACGGCAAAGCTGAAGGCCATCGAAAGGCCGACATAGCCCAGATACAGGAACGGCGGGTGAAAGGCCAAACCTGGGTCCTGCAGCAGCGGGTTCAGGTCGCGCCCGTCGAAAGGCGGATTGCCCATGCGCCAGAACGGGTTCGACGTGAAGATGATGAATGCATAGAACGCCACGCTGACCGATGCCTGGACCCCCAGCACCCGTGCCCGCAGGCTGGGCGGCAGGTTGCCCCCGAACAGTGCCGCCGCCGCGCCGAACAGCGCCAGGATCAGCACCCACAGCAGCATCGAGCCCTCGTGGTTGCCCCAGACACCGCTGATCTTGTAGAGCATCGGCTTGAGCGTGTGCGAGTTCTCGTAGACCAGCAGGACCGAGAAGTCGGACGTGACGAAGGCGATCGTCAGCGCGCCGAAGCTGATGACCATCAGCAGCAACTGGGCCATGGCCGCCGGCCGGGCGCTGTCCATCCAGCCGTGCCATCCCTTTGCGGCGCCGATCATCGGCACGGTCATCTGATAGATCGCGACCATGAAGGCCAGGATCAGGGCGAAATGGCCAAGTTCAGCGATCATCTGCGGGCATCCTTTGTTGCCCGACAGCATAGGGATGCGGCCAAGGGGGGAAAAGCCCCCCCTTGGTCCCGGTCGCTCAGTTTTGCGTGCGGGCCTTGCGGCCTATTCGCGCAGGGTCGCCAGCCAGTCGCGCAGGGCCGCATTGTCGGCAAAATCGTCCGCGGGAATGGCGACTGGCGTTGCGACGGTGCCGGGGACGATGGTCGTCTCCTCGGTCACGGGGGCGGGCCAGACACGGTGGCGGAAATGATGCGCCTCGCGCGCGCCGAAATAGAACCCCACGATGGCGCCCAGCAGCCACCACAGGGGTTCGGGAACGCGCTGCAGCCCCTCCATGCGGATGCCGAATCCGATCGGCTCGACCATCGCATAGATGAACAGCGCCATCGTCCCCAAAGCCAGCAGCGGGCGCGGCAGGCGGTTCAGTCCGTTCACGAACCCGTCGAACCAGCCCTGCCGCGGCACCGCGAATTCCTGGCCGTGCTGGGCGATGGCACGGGCATAGGCCTCCTCGTCCAGTTCCATCCGGCGGGTGGCGTTCTGGGTAAAGACCTCGGCCATGCCGGTCGCGGCGCTGCCCAGGGCGGTGACGGTCGGGGCGATCCCGATGAAGCGGTCGATCAGGCCCATGCGGATGTCCTCTGGCGGTGCTCAGCCTCGCTGAGGCGATAGCGGGGGGCCATGAACTCCTCGGCGCGGGTGATCCAGCCGCCCTTGCCGCCCGCTTTGCTGCGCGCGTACTTGCGGCTGGCCGGGCGCTGATCGGCCAGCGCATAGTAATAGTTGCGCCGCGCGATCCCATAGGCGTCGACCAGATGATCCGGCGCGGCCTCGGCCGCGTCGGCCACGGCCGCGATGGTCATCGGCCCAACGACCCCGTCATCGGCGGTGCGAAAGCCCATTCGGCTGACCAGGCGCTGCAGTATCTTGACCGCGTTCCCGCCCGCATTGACATACATGTCAAAGACGCTGGCCTGCAGCGGTTCGGGCAGTTCGGCCAGGCGCGGCTTGCGAAAATAATGCTCGACGAAAATCTGTTCGGCCTGCGCCCGCGTCAGGGCGCGCACATCGGCGGCGTCGATGCGGCCATCGCGGTTCAGGTCCATCCCCAGGGCCTGCATCGTGCCGATGGTGACGCCAAAGTTGGTGGCCCCGCCCGGATCGTCGGGGTCGTTCACGTACCCGCCTTCGCGGGCCACGATCTGACGGGCAATCTGTTCGACGCTTGGCATGACACCCCCATGTCTGACGCGCGCCCCGGATCGGGGCCGCACCGGGGGATGCTGGGGCGATGCGGTTAACCTGTCGTTAACCCTGCGCGCGTTGCCTCAGGTGCCGGGTTCCTGATAGACGCCGGTCGCCTTCAGCGTATCCACCACTTCGCGGGGCATATAGGTCTCGTCATGCTTGGCCAGCAGGTCGCGAGCCTCGAATCGGCCGTCGCGATAGTGACCCTTGGCGATGGTGCCCTGCCCTTCGCTGAACAGGTCCGGGCGGGGGTCGTTGCCGACATAGGTCACCGGGATCTCGACCGCGCCGTCGGTGATCACGAAATCGAACGCCATGCCGGTGCCATTGACGATGGATCCGTCCTTAACCAGCCCGCCCAGCTGAAAGAACTCGTCGGGCTCGGGCGCCGTCTCGGCCACCTGGCTGGGAGAGCGATAGAGGTTGATTCCGTCGCTGAAGCCGTATCCGATCAGCCCCACCGCCACGACCAAGGCCAGGCTTGCCGCCGCCAGAACCTGGACGCGGCGCTGCTTCTTCAGGGATTTCATGCCGGCCATGGGTCCTCCTCAGGCGGGATCAAAGCTGATGGCGCGGCGCAGGAACTGCGTGGCCTTGCCGCCCACCCGCACCGGATCGCCGGTGGTCAGATACATCGACGTCGTGCCCGACCCGACGAATTCGGGCCTGCGCGTCAGATAGTCGGCCAAGCTTTCGGCGACCAGCCCCGCCTGGCTGAAGACCTTGACCTGCGGCCCCAGGGCGCGCTGAAACGCGTCCTGCATCAGCGGGTAATGGGTGCAGCCAAGGACCGCGGCCTCGGGGTACGGCATACGGCGCTTCAGCGCCTCGACATGGCTGGTGACCAGGGCCTCTGCCAGCTGCTCGTCGCCCATCTCGATCGCGTCGACCACGCCGGCGCAGGGCTGGGCCTCGACATCGACGCCCACCGCGCGGAACGCCAGCTCGCGCTGGAACGCGCGGCTGGCGACGGTCGCGGGCGTGGCAAACAGCGCGACGTTGTTGACGGCCACGCGACGCGGCGGCGAATTGTCGCCCCAGGCCCGTTCGGTCAGCGCCTCGATCATGGGGACGAACACGCCCAGGACGCGCTTGTCCGCCGGCAGCCAGGTTTCCTGCATCCGCTTCAGCGCCGCGGCACTGGCGGTGTTGCAGGCCAGGATCACCAGATCGCAGCCCTCGTCCCACAGGCGCTCGACGCCCTTGCAGGTCAGATCGAAGATGTCGTCGGCGGTGCGAACCCCATAGGGCGCATGGGCGTTGTCGCCCAGATAGACCAGCGGCAGGTCGGGCAGGCGCGCGGCAATGGCCTGATGGACCGTCAGCCCGCCCAGACCCGAATCGAACACCCCAATCGCCATCCCAGAACCTCCCGCGTCGCGTGCCGCCCTTCATAGGGCGACACGCCGCTTTTGGAAATGACCTGGATCACTCCGCCGCTTCACGGATGGGTGGGTGCCCGGCCTGCAGCTGCGCCAGCAGCTCGGCCCGCCGGGTCGCGGCAAGATCGGCAGCCTTGTCCTTGACGGGACCAAAGCCGCGCACGCCCAAGGGCAGTTCCGCCAGTTCGATTGCCACCGGCATCATCGCATCCGTGACCGAGGCGAAGACGCGGGTCATGTCGGCCTCGTATTCGCGGATCATCGCCCGCTCGCGCCGGCGTTCGGCGCTGTAGCCGAAGGGGTCCAGCGGCGTCCCCCGCAGCCCCTTCATCCTGGCCAGAACCCGAAACGCGCGCAGCATCCACGGACCGAACTCCCGCTTTCTGGGGCGGCCGTTCGCGTCCTTGCCGGTCAGCATCGGCGGCGCCAGATGAAGGGACAGGGTCACGTCCCCCTCCCACCGTGCCGCAACCTGTTCGGCGGTGGTCAGATGCAACCGTGCAACCTCGTATTCATCCTTGTACGCCAACAGCTTGTAATAGCTTCTTGCGACGCTGTCGCGAAGCGGTGCGGGCGCGGCATCGACCAGCTTGCGGTACCGGGCGGCAAGCCGCTTGTTCTGATAGCCGACCAACCGTTCAGCGCGATAGGCCACGGGATCGACCGGCAGCTGCGTGACCTCGGCGGGCTTGCGCGTCTGTTCGGGATAGACCACCGCCCAACGGCCGATCTGGAATGCACGCTGGTTGGCGTCGACCTGCGCGCCGTTCAGGCGTATCGCCTCCATGATCGCCTCAAGCGACAGCGGGATCAGGCCACGCTGCCAGCACGCACCCAGCACCAGCATGTTCGAATAGATCGAATCCCCCAGCAGCCGCAGCGCCAGATCGTTCGCATCGAAGAACGCCACCCGGTCGCCCAAACGGGCCTGCAGCGACAGGCGCAGCCGGTCCGACGGCACCTGGAAATCGCGGAACCGGGTAAAGTCGCCGGTAATGATCTCGTGGTCGTTCACGACTGCGCCGGTGCGGCCCTGGGTCATCAGGCCCACGGTCTTGGCCCCCGCCGTCACCACCAGATCGCCGCCGATGACACAGTCCGCCTCGCCCACGGCAACGCGGATCGCGCTGATGTCGGCGGGGCGTTCAGCCAGGCGCAGGTGGATATGCACCGCGCCGCCCTTCTGCGCCAGGCCCGCCATCTCCATCATGCCGGCGCCTTTGCCGTCCATGTGGGCGGCCTGCGCCAGCACAGCGCCGATTGTCACGACACCGGTGCCGCCGACGCCCGTGATGACGACGTTATGCGTCCCGTTGATCGTGGGCAGCGTGGGCTGCGGCAGATCGGGCAGGTCGAACGCTTCGGCCTTGGGCTTGCGCAGCTTGCCGCCCTTGACCGACACGAAGCTGGGGCAGAACCCGTTGACGCAGCTGTAATCCTTGTTGCAGCTGGACTGGTCGATCTGCCGCTTGCGGCCCAGTTCCGTATCCAACGGCACGATCGAGACGCAGTTCGACTGGACCGAACAATCTCCGCAGCCCTCGCAGACGTCGGGATTGATGAAGATTCGGCGGTCCGGGTCAGGGAACTGTCCCTTCTTGCGCCGCCTGCGCTTCTCGGCCGCGCAGGTCTGGACATACAGGATGGCGCTGACGCCCGCGACCTTTTCCAGATCGCGCTGGACGGTCATCATCTGCGCGCGTTCCTCGAACCGCAGGCCCTTGGGGAACTGCGCCTGATCGACGTCCTCCTTTTCATCGTGAACCACGACGACCGTGCCGACGCCCATCGCCACCAGTTCGCGGGCGATCTGCGGGGCGGTCAGGCCGCCCTCGTTCGGCTGCCCGCCGGTCATGGCGACGGCATCGTTGTACAGGATCTTGTAGGTGATGTTCGTACCGGCCGCCAAGGCCGCACGGATCGCCAAAGACCCGGAATGATTATAGGTTCCATCGCCAAGGTTTTGAAAAACATGCCCTCTTGTGCTGAACGGCGCCTCTCCGATCCAGTTCGCACCCTCGCCGCCCATATGGGTGAAACCCTCGGTCTCACGGCCCATCCACTGCACCATGTAATGGCAACCGATCCCGGCATAGGCGCGGCTGCCCTCGGGCAGCCTGGTCGAGCTGTTATGCGGACAACCCGAACAGAACCAAGGGGTTCTGGTCGCAATCTCGGGGGCGTTGTCGTTGCGGCGCACCTCGTTCAGCCGCTCCAGCCCGGCGCGCAGACGCTCGGTGCCGCGACCCTCCTCGATCAGGATGCCGCCGATCTTCTGGGCAATCATCACAGGGTCCAGCGCATAGCGGGTCGGGAACAGCTCCTCTCCGGTGCGGTCGTGCTTCCAGCCGTGGACGCGACGCCCATGGCGGTTGTCAAAGATCGCCTCCTTCAGCTGCACCTCGATCAGCTTGCGCTTCTCCTCGACGCAGATGATCAGTTCCAGGTTCTCGGACCATTCCTGGATCGACTTCATGTCCATGGGCCATGTCTGCCCGACCTTGTAGGTGGTCAGGCCCAACCGCTCGGCCTCGGCCTCGTCGATGCCCAGCAGCGACAGGGCATGGACCAGATCCAGCCAGTTCTTGCCGGCGGCGACAAAGCCGATCCGCGCGCCGGACCTGCCCCAGACCTTGCGGTCGATGCGGTTCGCACGGCTGAACGCCTCGGCCGCCCACCGCTTGTGGTCGATCATCCGGGCTTCCTGTGCGACGGGCGTGTCGCCAAGGCGAATGTTCAGCCCCCCCTCGGGCAGCACGCGCTCCGGAAGGGTGAACGCCATCCGATGCGGATCGCCGTCGACGACCGATGTCGCCTCGACCGTGTCCTTCATCGTCTTCAGACCCGTCCAGACCCCTGCATAGCGCGACAGTGCGAACCCATACAGGCCGTAATCCAGGATCTCCTGCACCCCGGCAGGCGACAGCACCGGGATATAGGCGTCGATCATCGCCCAGTCAGACTGATGCAGCACGGTCGAGCTTTCGCCCGTGTGATCGTCGCCCATCGCCATCACGACGCCGCCATGGCGCGACGATCCGGCCATGTTGCCGTGGCGCATGACGTCGCCCGACCGGTCCACCCCCGGACCCTTGCCGTACCACAGCGCAAAGACACCGTCGTGACGCCCCTCACCGCGCAGTTCGGCCTGCTGGCTGCCCCAGATGGCGGTCGCGGCCAGATCCTCGTTCAGACCGGGCTGGAACAGGACCTGCGCTGCCGCCAGGCGCTTGGCCTCGCGCGTCATCTGCAGATCGACACTGCCCAGGGGAGAGCCGCGATACCCGGTGACCAGTCCCGCCGTATCAAGCCCCGCGGCTTTGTCGCGTGCTGATTGCATCAGCATCAGCCGGACAAGTGCCTGCGTCCCGTTCAACAACACGTGACGTTTCGACAGATCGAACCGATCGGCTAGCGAAAATTCCTGCTTGCTCATCACCCTCTCCTCCCATGACCAAAGGCCTCCGCGGTCATTATAGGTCAGAAATGCTGACCAACGAAGCGGAAATTCTTTCCTTGACGTGACCTTGCCGGAATCGCAGGGGAAGGTTAGGTCTGCAAAATTCGCATGGCTGTCATGACAGGATTGTAACAGGGATGGACTGGGACAAGCTTAGAATATTTCACGCTGTGGCCGATGCCGGCAGCCTGACGCATGCGGGCGACGTGCTGCACCTGTCGCAATCGGCGGTCAGCCGCCAGATCCGCGCGCTGGAGGAGTCGCTTGGCACGACGCTGTTCCACCGGCACGCGCGGGGGTTGATTCTGACCGAACAGGGAGAGCTGCTGTTCGAGGCGACCTCGTCCATGTCGCGCAAGCTGGACAGTGCCTCGGCCCGCATCCGCGACAGCGAGGAAAACGTCTTCGGCGAACTCAAGGTGACGGCCACCGTGGGCTTCGGCACGCTGTGGCTGGCACCCCGCCTGGTCAAGCTGTACGAAAAGTATCCTGACCTGCGCATCGACCTGCTGCTGGAGGAGCGCGTCCTGGATCTGCCCATGCGCGAGGCCGACGTGGCCATCCGCATGAAGGAGCCGAGCCAGTCCGACCTGATCCGCCGCCGGCTGCTGAACATCCGGATGCGCCTGTACGCCAGCCCGGATTACATCGCGGCGCATGGGGCGCCGGGATCGCTGGCCGACCTGTCGAACCATCGTCTGATCTGCCAGAAGCCCGACCAGCCTCAGGTGGCGGCCGGCGCGCGCTTGGTGCAGGAACTGATGTCCCAGAACGTCGGATCGACCCTGACGGTGAACAACTATTTCGGCGTGCTGCAGGCAGTGCTGGCCAATCTGGGCATCGGCGTCCTGCCCGACTATCTCACCGCCGACCACCCGAACCTGATCCGCGTGTTCCCGGACACCGAGTCGGGAGAGGTGCCGGTCTTCCTTGCCTATCCCGAGGAAATGCGCCAGACGCGCCGCGTCGCGGTGTTCCGCGACTTTGTCCTGGAAGAGATCCAGGCCTATCGACGCCATCAAAGCGAGGCCGGGCAGGTCTGACCTGCCCAAACCGCAGGCAAAACCGGGATGATGCACGCGCCGCGTGCAGCCATTACGGCAGCGCATGGCGGCTATGCTGCAGCCGCAGCGCCATTTGTCTTGAAGAGTTCACAGACTGCACATAGATCGGGCTTAGAAGGCGATGATCAGCGTAATCGCTCATCACCTTCTACCTCCCTGTTGGACTTAGGCCGGGCCTTGTGCCCGGCTTTTTTTTGTCCCGCGCCCGGGTTCTGCGGCCTTTCCATGGACGCCGTCAGCGCCTAGAAGACGCGTGATTTCATGCGCAGGAAGGGTCGTGTCATGCAGGAACCACAGCTTACCCCGGAACTGATCGCGGCCCATGGGCTGAAGCCGGACGAGTATGCCAGCATCCTGCAGATCATCGGACGCGAACCGACCTTCACCGAGCTGGGTATCTTCAGCGCCATGTGGAACGAGCACTGTTCCTACAAGTCGTCCAAGAAATGGCTGCGTACCCTGCCCGTCGACGGCCCCCAGGTGATCTGCGGTCCCGGAGAGAACGCGGGCGTGGTCGATATCGGCGACGGTCAGGCGGTGGTCTTCAAGATGGAGAGCCACAACCATCCCAGCTATATCGAACCCCATCAGGGCGCGGCGACTGGCGTGGGCGGCATCCTGCGTGACGTCTTTACCATGGGCGCGCGCCCGATCGCGGCGATGGACGCGCTGTCCTTCGGGCGCACCGATCACTCGAAGACCCCGCATCTGGTCAAGGGCGTGGTCGAGGGGATCGGCGCATATGGCAACGCCTTCGGCGTGCCGAACGTCGGCGGGGAGGTTCGTTTCCACCCCAGCTATGACGGCAACTGCCTGGTCAACGCGTTTGCGGCGGGCTTGGCCGATGCCGACAAGATCTTCTATTCGGCGGCCTCGGGCGTGGGCATGCCCGTCGTCTATCTGGGCGCCAAGACCGGCCGCGACGGCGTCGGCGGCGCGACCATGGCCAGCGCCGAGTTCGATGACACGATCGAGGACAAGCGTCCCACCGTGCAGGTCGGCGATCCGTTCACCGAGAAATGCCTGCTGGAGGCGTGCCTTGAGCTGATGGCGTCGGGGTCGGTGATCTCGATCCAGGACATGGGGGCCGCGGGCCTGACCTGTTCGGCGGTCGAGATGGGCGACAAGGGCGGCCTGGGGATTAAGCTGATCCTGGACAACGTGCCCCAACGCGAAACCAACATGACCGCCTACGAGATGATGCTGTCGGAATCCCAGGAGCGGATGCTGATGGTGCTGAAGCCCGAGAAGGAGGCCGAGGCGCGGGCGATCTTCCAGAAATGGGACCTGGACTTCGCCATCGTCGGAGAGACCATCGCCGAGGACCGCTTCCTGATCGTTCATCGCAATGTGGTCATGGCCGACCTGCCGCTGTCCAAGCTGTCCTCCAGCGCGCCGGAATACGACCGCCCCTGGGTCGAGACGCCTGCGGCCACGCCCGCGCCGGCCCTGCCCCCGATCGCACCCATCGCCGGCCTGCGCGCGCTTGTCGGCAGCCCGAACCATGCGCACCGTGCCTGGGTCTGGGAACAGTACGACACGCAGGTCGGGGCCGACACGATCCGCCGTCCCGGCATGGGCGCGGGCGTCGTTCGCGTGCACGGAACCCGTAAGGCGCTGGCCTTCACCAGCGACGTCACCCCGCGATATGTCAAGGCGAACCCGTTCGAGGGCGGCAAGCAGGCCGTGGCCGAGGCCTATCGCAACCTGACCGCGGTGGGTGCCCTGCCCCTGGCCACGACCGACAACCTGAACTTCGGCAACCCCGAAAAGCCCGAGATCATGGGCCAGCTGGTCGGTGCCATCAAGGGCATCGGAGAGGCCTGCCGCGCGCTGGACTTTCCCATCGTGTCGGGCAACGTGTCGCTGTACAACGAAACCGACGGCAAGGGCATCCTGCCCACGCCGACCATCGGCGGCGTCGGCCTGATCGCTGATCTGGACGATCTGATCGCGGGCCTGCCCGCGCAGGGTGACCTGGCCCTGGTGATCGGTGCCACGCGCGGTCACCTTGAACAGTCGGCCCTGGCGTGGGAGGCGTTCCGCATCGAATCCGGCGATGCGCCGCATGTCGATCTGGACGACGAACGCCGCAACGGCGACTTCCTGCGCGCCAACCGGGGCCACCTGGCATCGGCGACCGACCTGTCGGACGGCGGCCTGGCGCTTGCCGCCTTCGAGATGGCCGAGGCCGCGGGCCTGGGCGTCACGCTGGACAGCGGTGACATCGCCCAACTGTTCGGAGAGGATCAGGCCCGCTATCTGGTCGCCTGCCGCCCGGACGCTGCAGAAGCCTTGACCGCCGCGGCCCGGGCCGCGGGCGTGACCATCGCCACCGTGGGCCGCTTTGGTGGCGACAGCGTGACCCTGGGCGACGACAGCGCGCCGCTGGCCGAACTGTCGAGCCTGTATCGGACGGCCTTTGCGGCTGCGATCCAGGGCGACATGCCCGATCACGCATGATCCGCGCGCCTGCGGGCTTTGCCGCGCTGATCACGGCGGCGGGACGGGGCACGCGGGCCGGGGACGGCCTGCCCAAGCAGTGGCGCGATCTTGCCGGGCGCCCTGTCCTGGACCGGACCCTGGCGGCCTTTAGGGGCTTTGAACGGATCGTTCTGGTCGTTCACCCCGATGACATGGGGCAGACCATCGCCCGCTATGCCGGCGGCATCACCATCGTCGCGGGCGCCGAGACCCGCGCCGCCAGTGTCCGCGCCGGCCTGACCGCCCTGCAGGGCCAGGCCAGCCATGTCCTGATCCATGACGGGGCACGCCCGCTGGTCGCGCCATCGGTCATCGACGACGTGATCCGGGCGCTGCAGGAGGGCGCGGACGCCGCCGCACCCGCGTTGCCCGTGTCTGACGCGCTGTGGCGGGGGGACGGCGCGCGGGTCGCGGCCATCGCGCCGCGTGACGGGCTGTTCCGTGCGCAGACGCCGCAGGGTTTCGTTCTGGACAGGATCCTGCAGGCGCATCGCGATCATCCGGGGGATGCGGCCGACGACGTCCAGCTGGCACTTGCCGCGGGGATGGAGGTTGCCATCACCCAAGGTTCGGAAGACAATCTGAAGATCACCTTTCCCGCCGATTTCGCGCGGGCCGAACGCATTCTGGGGACCGACATGGATATCCGCCTTGGCAATGGCTATGACGTGCACGCCTTTGGACCCGGGGACCACGTCACCCTGTGCGGCGTGCAGGTGCCGCATGAAGCGGGCCTGCTGGGCCATTCCGATGCCGACGTCGGCATGCACGCGCTGACCGACGCCATCTATGGCGCCTTGGCGCAGGGCGACATCGGGCGGCATTTCCCGCCCTCGGACCCGCAATGGAAGGATGCCGACAGCGAGATCTTTCTGGCCCATGCGGCCAGCATGGCCCGCGACAAGGGGTTCCGCATCGGCAATGCCGACGTGACCCTGATCTGCGAGGCGCCCAAGATCGGGCCCCATGCGCTGGCGATGGCCCACCGCCTGTCCGAAATCATGGGCGTTGAGGAAGCGCGCATCAGCGTCAAGGCCACCACGTCGGAACGCCTTGGCTTTACCGGCCGGCGCGAGGGGATCGCCGCCATCGCGACCGCCACACTGATCAAGGAATGACCATGGATCGCATGCTGGCCACTTGGTTCGGCGCAGGCCTGCTGCGCCCCGCCCCCGGCACCTGGGGGTCGGCCGTCGCCGTTGCGATGGGGCTGATCCTGCACCGCATCGGGCATTTTCCGCTGCTGGCGCTGGCCACGGGGCTGGTGATTCTGCTGGGGTTCTGGGTGGTGCCGCGCTACACCGTCGGCATGGACGACCCCGATCGCAGCGAGATCGTCATCGACGAGGTCGCGGGCCAGTGGCTGGCGCTGATGGCGCCGTCCTTCGGGTTCTGGCACGCGGGGCTGCCCGCCGACAGCTTTCCCTATCCGGGCTGGGTCGCGGCCTTCCTGTTCTTCCGGCTGTTCGACATCTGGAAGCCGTGGCTGGTCGGCCGCGCCGACCGCCGCCATGACAGTGCCGGCGTGATGCTGGACGATCTGTGGGCGGGGATCTTTGCGGCGCTGGCCACGATGGCCGCCGCGGCCTTTGCGCATACGGTGCTGATGTGAGCCAGGCGGCGCAGGTCCTTGACGCCGCCCGCGCCCGGCGCGTCATGATCGCGACGGCCGAAAGCTGCACCGGCGGCCTGATCGCCGGCGCCCTGACAGAGGTTCCGGGATCGTCCGACGGATTCGACCGGGGCTTTGTCACCTATTCGAACGCGGCCAAGATGCAGATGCTGGGCGTCCGGGCCGAAACCCTGGATACGCATGGCGCGGTCAGCGAACAGGTCGCGGCCGAGATGGCCCAGGGCGCGCTGCGCCAGTCCGATGCCGGGATCGCCGTCTCGGTCACCGGCATCGCGGGCCCCGGGGGATCCGAGCACAAGCCCGAAGGGCGGGTCTGCTTTGGCATCAGCCAGCCCTTTGGCACCTTCACCCAAACCGTCGAATTCGGTGCGATCGGCCGTCACCGCGTGCGTGCGGCAACCATCGAACATGCGCTGCAACTGTTGCTGGACGCGCTGCGCAACTAGCTCCGCAGGATCGCGGCCATCGCCGCGACGTCCGCATCGGGCGTATCCCACGCGGTGACCAGGCGCAGCGGCACGGGGTCGGCCCCCTGCACCGTCTTGTCGGGCCACAGGTGATACAGCACGCCCGCCGCCTGCGCCCGGTCATGGGCCGCCTTCGGGATCGCGGCAAAGACGCCGTTCGACTGGACCGGCTGCAATAGCCGACCCCCGCCATCGACGACCGCCTGTCCCAGGACCTGCGCCTTGGTGTTCGCGCGATGCGCGAGGTCCAGCCACAACCCATCGGTCGCCAAGGCCAGCATCTGTGCCGCAAGATAGCGGTTCTTGGACATCACGTGGCCGGACTGCTTGCGACGGTAATCGAACCCCTCGGCACGGGCGGGGTCGAAGAATACCATCGCCTCGGCCCCCATCGCGCCGTTCTTGGTGCCGCCCAGGCACAGCGCGTCGACACCGGCGCGCCAGGTCAGATCGGCAGGCGAACAGCCAAGCGTCGCGACCGCATTTGCGAAGCGCGCCCCGTCCATGTGCAGCGGCAATCCCGCCGCATGGGCGACGGAAGCCAACGCCGCGACCTGGTCCGGGTCATAGACCGTGCCCCATTCGGTGGCGTTCGTGATCGACACCAGCGCACTGCGCCCACCGTTCAGGCCCACCCCCGCACCGACCTGCAGCGTCTGCGCCAAGGTGGCCGCATCGATCCGACCGCCCTCACCCGGCAGGGTCACCAGCTTTGCCCCGTGAGAGAAGAATTCGGGCGCGGCACATTCGCTGGTCTCGATATGCGCGTCGTCGTGGCAGTAGATGCGTCCGAAGGACGGCGACAGCTGCGCACAGACCAGCGCATTCGCGGCCGTCCCGGTGGCGACAAAGCGGACGACAGCCTCGGGTGCCTCCAGCAGATCGCGGATCGCGGCTTCGGCCCGCGCGGTGACCGGGTCGGCGCCATAGCCCATGACCGCGCCGGAATTGGCGTCGGCCATCGCGGTCAGGACGGCAGGATGCGCAGCATACGAATTGTCCGAGGCGAAATTCATGACAGATCCTCGATGATGTGGTCCTCCCAATCGTCCTCGGTGACCGACAGCTCGCTGACGGTCCAGCCACGGACGCTGACGCCTGCTTCGTGCACCGTCTCGGTCGAGCCAGAGATCAGGTGGTGCCAGTCATACAGCGGCCGCCCCTCATGGCGCAGGCGATAGGCGCAGGTGACGGGCAGCCACCAGGCGACCTCGTTGATCTTGGCGGGGGTCAGCACGACGCAGTCCGGGACATAGTCATGGCGGTTCGGGTAGCTGCTGCACCGGCAGGCATCCCCGTCCAGCAGCTTGCAGGCGACGCGCGTGAAGGCCAGCTCGTTCGTGTCCTCGAACTCGATCTTGTTCAGGCAGCACTTGCCGCACCCGTCGCACAGCGCCTCCCATTCGTCGGGGGCCAGGCGGGGCAGCGGCAGTTCCCAGAAACGCTCGCGCATCAGCGGCCCGACAGCAGGGCGCGGGCCTGGGCGCCGTCCTGCTCCATCTGGTCGATCAGCGCCTGCAGGCTGTCGAACCTGGCCTCGTCGCGCAGGAAATCGACCAGGGCGACCGACAGGTGCTGTCCGTACAGATCGCCCGAAAAATCGAACAAGTTCACCTCAAGATTCGGGGTGTTCACCCCGAACATCGGCCGCACCCCAAGCGAGGCCACGCCCCTGCACGGGCCGCGGTCCGGGCCGGTCAGGATATCGACCAACACCGCATAGACGCCAAGGCGCGGCAGGTGCAGCCCGTCCATCGCCAGGTTCGCGGTGGGCCAACCCAGTTCCCGGCCCCGCTTTTCGCCGTGGATGACCTCACCCTCGATGCGGTGCCAATGGCCCAGCATGCGCTCGGCCTCGTGGGTCAGCCCCTGCGCCAGCGCCGTGCGGATCGCGGTCGAGCTGTATTCGGCCTCTCCCGCGCCGATCAGCGGGACGATGGTCACGCCGAAGCCGTATGTCCGGCCCAGATCCTGCAACGTCTGCGCCGTGCCCGCGCGGTTCTTGCCGAAACAGAAATCCGCGCCCACGGTAACATGCGCGATGCCCAGTCCGTCGGCCAGAACCTCCTGCGCGAAGGCCTGCGGGGTCAGGCCCGCCAGCACCGGGCCAAAGGGAAGTTCGTACAGGTGCTGAACACCAAGACGGGACAGGCGGTTGGCCCGTGCCTCGGAGTTCATGAGGCGAAAGGGCGGCGCGTCGGGAGCGAAATACTCGCGCGGGTGCGGCTCGAAGGTCAGGATGCCCAAGGGCGCGTCGCTGGCGGCGCGGGCGGCGTCGATGACCGCGCGGTGACCCTTGTGGACGCCATCGAAATTGCCCATGGCAACCGATGCGCCGCGTGCCTCGGCCTTCAGCCCGGTCCAGTCGCGATGGATCTGCAATGCGCCCCCAACAGGGCGCCACGCACCCCTCAGTCGAACTTGCGGCTTGGGGCCAGCACGACCGCCTCGCCTTTCAAGACGACCGTATCGCCGACGAGGCAGCGGGTTGCAAGCGTGACCCGCCGTTTCGAATGGTCGATGGCCTGAACCTCGACCTCGGCGCGGACCATGTCGCCAGGGCGCACGGGGGCCATGAACTTAAGCGTCTGGCCCAGATAGACGGTGCCGTGACCGGGCAACTGTTCACCGATCACCGCAGAAATCAGCCCCGCGGTCAGCATGCCATGGGCGATCCGGCCCTCGAAGATCGTATCCTGCGCATAAGCGTCGTCCAGATGGACCGGGTTCCGGTCGGTCGACACCTCGGCGAACAACTCGATGTCGCGGTCGGTCACCTGCTTTTGCAGGTGCCGGACCATGCCGATCTCCAGATCCTCGATGACGATGGTGCCGCGTGGAAGATTGTCCAACATCTTGCTGCTCATCCGGAATGCCATGATCCATGCCTCATGCTGCATAGCAGCACGACACATGGATTGCAACATTATTTCAGAACGTCTTCGATCCGCGATCCATTGTTGCGCCGCAACCCGTGCATCGCGAGTCGCGTCGCCTCAGCGCAGCCGCCCGATCGCGAAGGTCGGCGCCCGTCCCTGCGATCCCAGCCATTCAGGCAGCATCCCGGCATCGGGCTGTTCGACGTCCGGACCAAAGGCGTCCGCGGCCAGACCGCCGGTAACGAAGATCGAATCGATCCCCTGCGCCTCGGCACCCGCGATGTCGGTGGCGATGCCGTCGCCCACCGCAAGATACCGCGCGTCGGGGCCCAGCCCCATCAGCGCCCGCGCCCGGTCATAGATCGGCGCATGCGGCTTGCCGTAATACAGCGCCGTCCCGCCAAGCGACTGATAGAAATCGGCCAATGCGCCCGCGCAATAGATGCGGGTCTCGCCCATGTCGACGACGATGTCGGGGTTCGCGCACAGCATCGGCAGACCGCGGTCGACCGCCCCCTGGAACCGGTCGCGGTAATCCTCGGGCGTTTCGTTCAGCTCGTCGAACGGACCCGAGGCGATGATCCCCTCGGCCTGCTCCAGCGGCACGCGCCGGATGGGGGCCGCATCGCGATGGGCGTCAGGAATGTCGGTAAAGAACCCGTGGTCCTTCTCGATCCCGATATGCCAGACGTTCCGCCCGACGGCGCCCGCGAACATCGCGTCCTGCGCCGCGTCGCCGGAACTGACGACCAGATCCCAGGCATCGCGCGGAACGCCCATGCGGTCCAGCTGAGCGATCACATACTGGTTCGGACGCGGGGCGTTGGTCATCAGGCAGACCTGGCCACCCTGCGCGCGGAACGCCTGCAGCGCCGCAACCGCAGCCGGAAAGGGCTGCTTGCCGTTGTGCAGGCAGCCCCAGAGATCGCAGAACAGCGCGTCATAGCTGGCCGATACCTCGGCCAGCGACGAAATGATGCGGGTCATCAGACAGCCAAGACCGGGATGATCTGCTTCTTGCGGCTCATGACGCCGGGCAGGACAACGGTGTCACCGGTGACGGTGACGCCAAAGCTGCGCTCGGCCACGAACTTGACATAGTCGTTGGGCACCAGCAGCGTCGCCTGTTCGCGCAGGATGTCGACCACGAACAGCATGACCTCGTCCGCACCGTCTTCGGCGGCGACGGCGGGCATGGCGGCGATCAGGGCATCCTTGCGGTCCAGGATCACCTGCGGTGCGGTCGTCTCCAGGACCGAGATACGCAGTTGCTTGCCGCCCAGTTCGTATTCCTTGCTGTCCATCTTTAGCAACGCGGCCTCGCTGAAGGCGCTGACATCGGATTTCGCGGCGAACATTTCGGCGGCGAACTCGGCGATGTCGACGCCCAGGTCGGCGGCCAGCTTCTCGGCCACGGCGCGGTCATGTGGGGTCGTAGTCGGGCTGCGGAATTCCAGCGTGTCCGACAGGATACAGGTCAGCATCGCGCCCTTGATCCCTTCGGGGGCCTGCGCCAGATCGTCGCCGATCAGGTCGCGCATGATCGTCGCGGTGCAGGCCAGCGGGCGGATGGTGATGTTGATCGGTGCACGGGTCTTGATGCCGCCGGCCAGCAGATGGTGGTCGATGATCTCGATCACCTCGGCATGCTCCAGGTTGGCGGGCAGTTCGGCGGGGTTGTTGGTGTCCACGATCACGCAGATGTCGTCGGCGGTCACGTCGTCGATGATGCGCGGCTTGGACAGGTTCCAGCGGTCCAGCATCCACAACGCCTCGGTGTTCGGCTCTCCCTGCAGCACGGCCTCGGCCGGGGTCTTGCGGCACTCGTTCAGATACCAGGCCCAGATGATGGGCGAGCCGGTGGAATCCGTGTCGGGGGAAGTGTGGCCGAAGACCTTGATCATGATGCGCCTCGAAGGGTGTTGGGTATGGATGGCCGCCTTATAGGCAGGCGGGGCAGCGTTGTCCACGTTCGGCACAACGGTCCACCAAAGCGAAAGGGCGCCCGATTGGGGCGCCCTTGGGGTTGTCGTGGTCAGCGCTCAGGCGGCGCGGGTCAGCAGAACCTCGCCCACCCGCTTCTGCGCACCGCCTTCGTCCAGGCCGCCGACGGCCGCGACTTCGCGGGTCAGGCGGTCAAGGGCTGCCTCGTACAGCTGACGCTCGGAATAGGACTGTTCGCGCTGATCGTCGCAGCGGTGCAGGTCGCGCACGACCTCGGCGATGGACAGCAGGTCGCCGGAATGGATCTTCTGCTCATACTCCTGCGCCCGGCGCGACCACATCGCACGCTTGACGCGGGCCTTGCCCTTCAGGGTCTCCAGCGCGCGGTCGATCAGGTCAGGGGTCGACAGGCTGCGCATGCCGATCTCGCTGGCGCGGGCAGTGGGCACGCGCAGGGTCATCTTGTCCTTGTCGAACGAGATCACGAACATCTCCAGCCGCAAGCCCGCGACCTCCTGTTCCTCGATCGAGACGATACGACCGACCCCATGGGCCGGATAAACAACAAAGTCATCGGGGCGGAATTCGTTCTTCTTCGATTTCGACATCTGGCTTCCTCTGACATGCGCCCGCGAGACGGGCACAAAGGGCCGCAGGGGGGCAAGGCCACCCTCGGTCCGTTTTCGATCATGTTTGACGACCCCTGCCTGCAGTCGGCACGGATCCGGCAGTTTGGGATGCGACACAGTCCTGTTGACAAGCAGCAGCACAAGGCGCGACATAAAGGACTATAACACAAAAATGACGCCAAAAAAAGCACCGCCTTTCGGGCGGCGCATTGGCATTGTCTAGGCCTTTAATGGCGGCGAAACAGGACCTTGCAGGCCCAGCCCGGTCGAATCAATCGCCTTCGCCGGGCGTTTCCGAGAAATACTTTTCCAGCTTGCCTTCCTGACCGTCCATCTCGGCGGCGGTCGGCAGGGGGTCCTTCTTCCGGGTGATCACCGGCCACAGCTCGGAATACTTGCGATTGAACTCGACCCAGCTTTCCATCGCCGGCTCGGTATCCGGGCGGATCGCGTCTGCGGGGCATTCCGGTTCGCAGACGCCACAGTCGATGCATTCGTCGGGATGGATGACCAACGTGTTCTCGCCCTCGTAGAAGCAGTCCACGGGGCACACTTCGACGCAATCAGTGTATTTGCACATGATGCAGTTGTCAGTCACGACATAGGTCATCGGGGCGCTTTCGTCTGGTCTGTTCGGGCTGTCACCTAGACATTCCCGGGGGATCAATCAAGTCTTCGCGATACAGCAGCTGCGCCTCGGGGGCCGGGCCGCGCCGGTCCGACAGGCCCAGCACGGTCAGCACCCGCACACGCTGATAGGCGGATACCGTCAGCACGTCGCCGGGCCGCACGGCGCGCCCCGGCTTGCGGCAGGGCTGGCCGTTGACCCGGATGCCGCCGGCCTCGATGCGGGCGGCGGCCAGGCCGCGCGTCTTGAAGATCCGCGCATGGCACAGCCATTTGTCCAGCCGAAGGCCGGCGGCGGCCTCGGTCAAGTCAGGTCTTGTCCTTCAGCTGGGCCAGGATCGCAAAGGGGCTGTCCGGATCGGCCTTCTTCTCGGGACGCGAGGAGAAGGTCTGGGGACCCTGATGCGACGGCTTGCCGCCCTTCTTGGGGCCACCGAACTTGCCGCCGGGCTTGCCGTTGCGATCACGGCGTTCGCCCTGCGGGCGATCCCCTGCCGGGGCCGCATCCTTGGACTGACCGTCGCGCGGGACGCCATCGCGGCGCGGGCCGCGGCGCTGGCCCTGCGGGCGATCACCCTGGGGACGCTCGGTCTGGCCGCGGTCCCCCTGCGGGCGACGGTTGCCGCGCGGCTTGGGCGCCCATTTGAAGGTATAGAACACCTCCATCTCCGGGGGTGCGACCTCGGCGGCGGTCTCGGGCTCCGCGTCGACGGCATCGGCCTCAGGGGCGTCTGCCTTGCGCTTTTCGGCCTGCTCGGCCTCCCACTTGGCGCGGGTCTCGGCGGCCAGGACCGATTCCTCCTCGGTCATCGGCGCGTCAGAGCCGTCAGCCTCGGGCGTGGACACGACGGCCGGGGTCTCGGTCGCCTTGACCTTGGCACGCTCGCCCTTGTCGGCGGAATAGCCCAGGCCCTGCATCAGGCCCGAAAACTGCTCCAGTGTCATGCCGGTGATCGACAGCATGTCTGGGTTGGCCTCGAACCCGCCGCGGGTGTCCTGCGCGCGCAGCAGATCGGCCAGCCGCTCCAGCATGTCGATGCGGATCGCCCGGTCGCCCGCGGGGCGATAGCCCGACAGCGCATAGACCTGATCGGGCACGACCGGCAGATGCGGGATGGTGACCAGACCCGGCGGCGGGCTTTCCGGGAATTCGGACAGCCCCTCGTGCAGCGACCACAGGACCAGACGCAGGCGCGTCGGCGCGGGCTTCAGCAGCGCGGGCAGGAAGATGGTGAACTGGCCAAAGCGGACGCCATGCTTGCGCAGCATGCCCCGGGATTCCTGGTCCAGTTCCTTGACCTCGGCGGCGATGCCGTCGCGGGGCAGGATCCCAAGCGCCTCCACCAGCCGGAAGGCAAAGCCGCGGGCCAGACCGGTCAGCGCCTCGTCCTTCTGCAGGGTCAGCAGCGGCTCGTACAGCGCGGCGATCTTGCGGTCGATGAAATGCTGGGCCCGGCGGCGGACCTTGTCGGCGATCTCGGGACCGGCCTCCTCGTCGACGAAGACCTCGACGCCGGGATGCAGCGGATCGGCGCCCTTGACCAGCTTACCGACCGCCTGGCTGCCCCACATCAGGCCGCCCTGTTCGGTATAGTCCATCTCGGTGTCGGGCGCGTTGTAGAAACGGTCCGCACGCAGATGGAACTCGGGCTTGAGCGCGTCATAGCTGGCGCGGCTCAGCATCCTGGCCTCGTCCGCCGATGCGGTCTGGTCGGGGCGGAAGCGGAAGCCCTCCAGGCGGCCGGCGAATTCGCCCTCGACCGTCACTTCGCCCTTGTCATTCACTTCGGCCACCAGGCTCTCCTTCTGCTTGAGCCGGCGCAGAAGCACGGATGTGCGCCGGTCCACAAATCGTTGGGTCAGGGCCGCGTGCAGCGCGTCCGACAGGCGGTCTTCTACAGCGCGCGTTTCCCCGCGCCAATGCTTTTCGTCCGCCACCCAGCCCGTTCTTTGCGCGACATAGGTCCAGGTGCGGATATATGCCAACCGCTTCGAAATGGCGTCGATGTCGCCAGCGGTCCGGTCGATGCGTTCGATGGCCCGGCCAAGCCAATCCGCCGGGATATGTCCATCCTGCAGGAAACCGAAGATCCGCGCCAGCAAAGTCGCATGTTCCATGGTCGAGATTCCCCGGAAATCGGGCACCCGGCACACGTCCCACAGCAGGCGCACGTCCTTGCCGCCGCGGATGCGGTCCTTGATCTCGGGAAAGTCGCGCAGGATCTTCAG
The DNA here is from genome assembly GCF_006239215.1 of Paracoccus haeundaensis. NCBI lineage: Bacteria > Pseudomonadati > Pseudomonadota > Alphaproteobacteria > Rhodobacterales > Paracoccaceae > Paracoccus > Paracoccus haeundaensis. The sequence continues at coordinate 38,551 of NZ_VDDC01000025.1, read as the reverse complement.
CGTCGCCACGTCGTCGGCCTCGCGCCCGCGGGCCAGCAGTTCGTGGCCGGGGCCGGTCTCCAGGCTTTCGACCAGCCGGTCCATGCTGCCGAAATCCAGCTTGCCGTTGCGCCAGACCAGCCGGCTGATGGGGGCGAACCGATGGTTCTCCAGCGCGTCGATCAGTCCCTCGTCCAGGGGTTCGGCCTCTCCGGTGACGCCGAAGGTGCCGGATTCGGTGTGCCGCCCTGCCCGGCCGGCGATCTGGCCCATCTCGTGGGGGAAAAGCGGGCGGACCCGTTTGCCGTCGAACTTGTGCGTGGCGCTGAAGGCCACATGCTTGATGTCCAGGTTCAGGCCCATGCCGATGGCGTCGGTGGCCACCAGGTAATCGACCTCGCCGTTCTGGTACATCTCGACCTGGGCATTGCGCGTGCGCGGCGACAGCGCCCCCATCACGACTGCACAGCCCCCCTTCTGCCGACGGATCAGCTCGGCCATCGCATAGACGTCGTCGACGCTGAAGCCCACGATCGCGCTGCGCGGCGGCATCCGGGACAGCTTCTTCGATCCTGCCCATGACAGGGTCGAGAACCGCTCCTTGCGCTCGAACTGGGTTTCGGGAACCAGGGCCGCGATGGTCGGGCGCATGGTGCTGCTGCCCAGGAACAGCGTCTCGACGGTGCCGCGCATGTGCAGCAGTCGGTCGGTGAACACGTGCCCGCGTCCGGGATCGGCACAAAGCTGAATCTCGTCGATGGCCACGAAATCCGTGGCGATGTCGGGCATCGCCTCGGTGGTGGCGACCCAGTACTGGACGCGGTCGGGAACGATCCGCTCCTCTCCGGTGACCAGGGCCACGACCGAGGGGCCGCGCGCGGCCACGATCCGGTCATAGACCTCGCGCGCCAGCAGGCGCAGCGGCAGGCCGATCACCCCCGACCGGTGGTTCAGCATCCGCTGGATGGCGTAGTGGGTCTTGCCCGTGTTGGTCGGGCCCAGGATGGCGGTGATCCGCCCGCGCGTCGTCATGTTCATGCCTTAGATATCGGTGCCGATGCGCTTGTGTTCCAGACGTGCCTGGCCATCGATGGCTTCCTGCTGGTGGGGATGGATCGCCAGGCTGGCGCGATAGGCCGCCAGGGCGCGGGCGTCGTCGCCCATCTCCTCCAGCATGGCGCCCAGCTGGGTCAGCGCCGCAAAGTGGCGCGGCTCCAGCTCCAGCGTGCGGCGCAGGTCGGCCAGCGCGGGCCCGAACTGGCCCGCCGTCGCATAGGCCGCGGCCCGCGTCTGGAAGCCTGCCGCAAAGTCGGGGGCATGGTCGGTCAACGCGGTCAGATGACCGATGGCCGAGGGGATGTCCCCCATGTCCAGCGCCGCCTCTCCCCGCTGCAGCAGCAGGTCCATCGCCGGGGATCCGGACCGCGACCATTCGCGCAGGATGTCGCTTTCCGCGATGCGCCAGCCCTCGCCCTCGGGCTGAGCCAGGCGCGCGAAGGCGTCGTCCAGCCCCTGGCCCGCGGCCGCGATCGGTACCACGCTTGCAATAACCACGAAAATCGTCAGAACTTTGTGACGCAATGCCGTGACGGCAGAGTGGAAATTCAGGCGGACCGCGTTCATATGTCTGGTGTAGCCCAGGCCGCAGGTCGGGCGCCAGACAAAGCGCACCAGGAGACGTGAAATGAGCGAAGTCGTGACCAAGGCCGTCCAGAAGCTGGGCGAAAAGATCGACAGCTTCGATTCTGTCGCAAAGTTCGTCATCACCGGCGAAGGCGCGATCATGATCGACGAAGACGGCGTGCGCGCCGGCGACGAGGATGCCGAGGTGACCCTGACGGCCAGCCGCGAGACATTCGAGGGCATCCTGAACGGCGACGTGAACCCCGCCACCGCCTTCATGATGGGCAAGCTGAAGATCGACGGCTCGATGGGCGTCGCGATGCAGCTGGGCCAGAAGCTGTCCTAAGCGCCCGCGTGCAGCAGGCACCCTTCCATCAGCTTCCGGACGACCGGTCGCAGCCCGCCCGCGCCTTCTGGGCGCAGGCCGGCGATGGGGTCCGCCTGCGCATGGCGCATTGGCCCGCGGATGCGGCACGCGGCAGCGTGCTGCTGTTCCCCGGGCGGACCGAATATATCGAGAAATACGCCCCTGTCGCCCATCGCCTGATGGCCGAGGGTTACGACGTCCTGTCGATCGACTGGCGTGGTCAGGGCATGTCGGACCGCCTGCAGCCCAATCCCCGCCCCGGCCATATCCGCGATTTCGCGGATTACCAGCACGACGTGGTCGAGATGATCGTGGCGGCGGAACAGCTTGACCTGCCCCGGCCGTGGCATCTGCTGGCACATTCGATGGGCGGCTGCATCGGGTTGGCCGCGCTGGAGGGCGGCATGGCCGTGCAGAGCGCGGCGTTCTCCGCGCCCATGTGGGGCATCAATCTTCGCCGGATGCAGCAGGGCGTGGCCTTGGGCATCGCCTATCTGGCCGGACGCGTGGGGCGTGGCGGCCTGACGGCACCGGGCAGCGGAGGGGCGGCGACGACCTATCCTCTGGACGAAAGCTTCAACGCCAATCTGCTGACCAGCAACGGTGACGAATGGGCGCGCCTGGTGCGCGAGGCCGTGGCCTGGCCCGACCTGACCATCGGCGGTGCCACCTTCGATTGGGTTGGCAAGGCACTGAACGAATGCGCCCGCCTGTCGCGCATTCCATCGCCCGACATGCCGATGCTGGTGTCTGTCGGCAGCGACGAGAGGGTCGTGTCGCCGCAGGCTATCCGGGACCGTGCCGCACGCTGGCCGCAATCGGAACTGCTAACCATTCCGGGGGCCAAGCACGAAATCCTGATGGAGAAGGACGCGCTGCGCGACCTGTTCTATGAGGCGATGCTGGCCCGGTTCGAGGCCAGCTGACACGAAACGGACCGGGGGCTTTACGCCCCCTGCCCCGTCAGGACTGGGCGCTTTTCCGATCGGACGGCGTGCTGATGCTGGGCATGCGCAGGCGGATCCGCTTCAGGCGACGCGGATCGGCATCCACGACCTCGAACTCGGCGCCCGAGGGATGGGCAATCACCTCTCCGCGCAGCGGCACGCGCCCCGCCAGCATGAAGATCAGACCGCCAAGCGTGTCGATATCCTCGTCCTCGTCGCCAATCAGGCGCAGGCCGGTCTCAGCCTCGACATCGTCCAACGCGGCGCGTGCCTGGATCAGCCACTGGCCGGTCTTCTCATGCACCCACAGGCCGCCCTCGACCTCGTCATGCTCATCCTCGATCTCGCCGATCACCTGTTCGATCAGGTCCTCGATGGTGACCAACCCGTCGACGCCCCCGTATTCGTCGATGACCAGCGCCATGTGGATGCGCTTGGTCTGCATCTGCTGCAGCAGCACCCCGATGGGCATCGAGGGCGGGACGTACAGCAACGGCCGCAGCATCGGGCGCATGGTAAACTTGCCCCCCGCGCCGAACCCGTGCTTCAGCGCCAGGTCCTTGAGATGGATCAGGCCAAGCGGGCTGTCCAGCGTGCCGCGAAAGACCGGCATCCGTGAAAACCCGTGCTCACGGAACATCTCGACCAGATCCTCCAACGACAGGTTCGCGGGGGCGGCCACGATCTCGACCTTGGGGATGGCGACGTCATCGACCCGCATGCGGCGCAGGTTGACCAGGCCGGGGGTGCCTACGACATGGCGGTCCTGATGATCGTCGTCCGCGCCGCTTTCGGACCCTGTCAGGGCCGACAGCACGCGGCCAAAAAATCCTTTGCCATTACCGGCCTCCTTCTCCTCGGTGGCGCCACCGTCGACGGCGATCGCCGTGACCTCCTCGATGGCCGGCTGAGGAGCGGGCTCGGATAATCGGCTTTCGGAATTCATCGGTCTTTCTCCTGGTAAGGGTCTGGAATGCCAAGCCGGGACAGGATGGCGCGCTCGGTCGCCTCCATCAGTTCGGCATCGGGATCGTTCAGGTGGTCGTAACCCAGCAGGTGCAGGGTCGCATGGACCAGCAGGTGCTGGACGTGATGGTCGAAGGGCTTGCCCTGATCCTCGGCCTCGGCCGCACAGGTATCATAAGCGATCGCGATGTCGCCCAGTTCCTCCTCGTCCGGCATCTCGGGCGCCTGACCGGGATCATGCGGCAGATGCTCGACCGACGGCCATGACAGCACGTTCGTGGCCCGGGGCTTGCCGCGGAAGTCGGCGTTCAGCGCGGCGATGCGGGCGTCGTCGCAGCCCATGACGACCACCTCCCCGCCCAAGCGGTGGTGGTCCAGCGCGGCGTTGACGGCAAGGGCCGCCAGGTCCTCAAGACCGGCGGCCTGCCATCGGTCATCCTCGATGACGCAGTCGACGGAAATCTCGTCAGGCATCGTTTCTGAATGCGCGGCGGGGAACGTACTGGCCGCGCGGCTCCTCTGTTTCACCGCGGGCAAGTGCGGCGTTGTCCTCGACCTCATACGCCTTGATGATGCGCGCGACAAGCGGGTGGCGCACGACGTCATCGGCGGTGAAATAGCTGAAACTGATGCCCTTGACGTCCTTCAGGATGCGCTCGGCGTCCATCAGTCCCGACATCATGCCGCGCGGCAGGTCGATCTGGGTGCGGTCGCCGGTGATGACCATCCGCGAGCCTTCGCCAAGACGGGTCAGGAACATCTTCATCTGCATGCTGCTGGCGTTCTGCGCCTCGTCCAGCACGACGAAGGCGCGCGACAGGGTGCGCCCGCGCATGAAGGCCAGGGGCGCGATCTCAATGCGCTTTTCCTCCATCAGCTTCTGCATCTGCTTTCCGGGAAGAAAGTCGTTCAGCGCGTCGTAGAGCGGCTGCATGTACGGATCGACCTTCTCCTTCATGTCGCCCGGCAGGAAACCCAACCGCTCCCCGGCCTCGACGGCGGGGCGCGACAGGATGATCTTGTCGACATGGCCGCCGATCAGCATGGTCACGCCCACGGCCACCGCCAGATAGGTCTTGCCCGTGCCCGCAGGCCCGATCCCGAAGGCCAGCTCGTTCTGGAACAGTGACCGCACATAGGCCTTCTGTGCATCCGTGCGCGGCTCGACCGATTTCTTGCGGGTTCGCAGTTCGTAGTTGCCCTGAGCGAACATCTCCAGCTGTTCAGCCGGGGTCACGTCGGCGGCAGGTTCGACCCCCATGCGCAATGCGGCCTCGACCTCATCGGGGCCGACGGGGCGGTGCTGTTCCAGCCGCGCATATAGGCCACGAAGCAGGTTTGCGGCCTCGGACTGGGCCTCGGGGCCGCCGACCACGGCGATCTGGTTGCCGCGACGCAGGATATGGACGCCAAGTGCCTCCTCAATCCGGGCCAGATGGCGGTCGTTGGGACCGCACAGGTCGATCAACAGCCGGTTGTCGGGAAATTCAAGCAGGGTTTCGGCAGAAGCCGCGGTGACGGGTGGCGTCGGGGTCAGGCCCAAATGTCTCTCCTGGTCAATCTGGTCGGTCCATGGTGGCAAGCCGGTCGGATTCGCACAAGTTCATGCTCGTGGTAAATGGGGCGCAACTGCCCCCGTTTGTGGCAGAACGGCCAAGCCTGTGCAAAAGTTGCATCCTTATCGCGCATGATCACCGACCCCGGCGGACGGGATGCCCAGAAAACCAGCCAAGGCGGGCGCACGATCCATGTCCGCCACCGGGCCGTCATGCGCGATGCGACCATCCGCCAACAGCGCGACCCGGTCGCCGATGATCCGGCAGCTGGCCATGTCATGGGTTATGGTGATCGCGGTGGCCCCAGTTTCGGTCACGATGCCGCGGATCAGCGCATCGATGGCCCGCGCGCGGATCGGGTCCAACCCGGTGGTCGGTTCGTCGAAGAAGATCACCGCCGGGTCGTCGGCGATGGCGCGGGCCAGGCCGACGCGCTTGGCCATGCCGCCCGACAGCTGCGCGGGCATCAGGTCGGCGATGTCCGAAGCCAGCCCCACGCGCGCCAGCTTGTCCAGCGCGATGGCACGGGCGCGGCGGTCGTCCATCCGCTGGCGCAGGCGGAAGGCGACGTTCTGCCAGACCGACAGGCTGTCGAACAGGGCCGCCCCCTGAAACAGCATCCCGAACCGCGCCATGAAGCGTGCCCGGTCCAGCGGCTGGCCGTTCCACAGCACCTGCCCCGCATCGGGGCGTTCCAGCCCTAGGATGCATTTCAGCAGGACCGACTTGCCGGTGCCGGACTGGCCGATCACGCACAGGCTCTCGCCCGTGGCGACGGTCAGATCGACGCTGTCGAGGACCCGCTTGGCGCCAAAGGATTTGCTGAGGCCGCAGGTCCGGATCATTCGAAGAACAGCCCGGTCAATGCAAAGTTCGCAGCCAGGATGCCGACGGCGGCGGCGACGACCGCATTGGTCGTGGCCCGTCCGACGCCTGCCGCGCCGCGCCCCGACCGCATGCCGAACCAGCATCCCGACAACGCGACGACCAGCCCGAAGACCGCCCCCTTGATCAGTCCAGAGGTGACGTCCCACGGCTCCAGATACGCCCAGCTGTTCGCGATGTAGCTAACCGAATTGAACCCAAGCGAGGTCGTGCCCACCAGCCAGCCGCCCATGATGCCGATGATGTCGCCCGTGGCCACCAGCACCGGCATGCACAGGATCGCCGCCCACAGCCGGGGCGTGACCAGCCAGCGGACCGGGTCGGACGACAGTGTCACCAACGCGTCGATCTGTTCCGTGACGCGCATGGTCCCGATCTCGGCGGCGATGCTGCTGGCGACGCGGGCGGCAACCATCAGGCCGCCCAGGACGGGGCCCAGTTCGCGAACCATCCCGATGGCCACGATGGCCGGGACGACGTCGCCGGCCTGAAACCGCTCTCCGCCCGAATGGATCTGCAGGGCCAGCGCCGCCCCGGTGAACAATGCCGTCAGCCCCACGACCGGCAGCGACAGCCAGCCGATCTGCATCACCTGGCGCAGGATCATACGGGGTGTCCCGAACCCCGACAGCCCCCGCATTGCGAACAGCGCCACCGCCCCGATGGTCCGGGTGACGCGCAGGGCGGGTCGTCCGATCGCCCGGATGGGCGTCACAGATAGGTCCGCTGGTAGCGCAGCCCAAGCGAGGTCAGCACCTCGTATCCGATGGTGCCGGCGATGTCGGCCAGGCGGTCGATGGGTTGATGCGCGCAGATCAGGTCAAGCCGGTCGGGCACCGCATCCAGATCGGTGACGTCCACCGTGATCAGGTCCATCGACACGCGCCCGACGACCGGACAGGCCACATCGGCGGCGAACAGCTGCGCGCCCTTGCCCGACAGCGAACGCAGGATGCCGTCGGCATAGCCGGCATCGACGGTGGCGATGCGACAGTCGCGCGGCGCGTGCCAACTGGCGCCATAACCGACCATCTCTCCCCTCCGCACGTCACGGGTCTGGATCACGCGCAGCGACAGCGTGACGACGCCGCGGGCCTGCGCAAAGGGCAGCCCGCCGTACATACCCACGCCGGGGCGCACCATGTCGAAGTGATAATCCGGTCCCAGCAGGATGCCCCCGGTCGCGGCCAGCGACCGCGGCACGTTACAGCCATCCGTCATTGCGCAGAACGCGGATAGCTGCGCCGCATTGGCGGGGTGGTCGGGCTCGTCCGCGCAGGCCAGGTGCGACATGATGAAGGCCGGTCCGGCGGCCAGCGCCTCGTCCCGGATGGCGCCCCATTCGGCGGCCTCCATGCCAAGGCGGTTCATCCCGGTGTCCAGCTGGATGGCGAAGGGTTGGCCGGGGCGCATGGCGCGATCACGAAAGAATTGCGCAGGACTGTTCAGGACCGGGGTCAGCCCGGTCAGGTCCGCGCCCTCCATGTGCCCCGACAGCACGTTGATGCGCGCGTCCTGCGGCAGCAGCGGCCGGATCGCCCGTCCCTCATGCGCCAGGGCCACGAAGAAATCGCGCACGCCGGCGGCATAGAGGGCCGGGGCGACGCGGTCGGCGCCCAGGCCATAGGCATCGGCCTTGACCACGGCGGCGGCACGCGCGCCAGGCGCCAGTGCGGCCAGCGCCGCGTGATTGGCCACGATGGCCGCGATGTCGATCTGCAATCCCATATGCGTGGCTTGCCCCCCTGCCCGGCCCGCGTCAAGAGGCTGCCGCAACATGCGTTTGCACATATGCACTTAGCATGAACGGCCGCTTCTGTATTTTGCAAATTCCCCCGAATTGTCTTTGCTGCACCTGCATCGCAGTCTAGCCTGGGACACCGGATCAGGAGGGCGCGATGAAGGACATTCTGCAGCAGCTGGAAGAACGCCGACAGCAGGCCCGGCTTGGCGGAGGCCAGCGGCGCATCGACGCCCAGCACGCCCGCGGCAAGCTGACGGCCCGCGAACGCATCGACCTGCTGCTGGACGAGGACAGCTTCGAGGAGTTCGACATGTTCGTCGCCCATCGCAGCACCGATTTCGGCATGCAGGACGACCGCCCGGCAGGCGACGGGGTGGTGACCGGATGGGGCACGATCAACGGCCGCATGGTCTATGTCTTCTCTCAGGACTTCACCGTCTTCGGCGGGTCGCTGTCGGAAACCCATGCCCAGAAGATCTGCAAGATCATGGACATGGCAATGCAGAACGGCGCGCCGGTGATCGGACTGAACGATTCGGGGGGCGCGCGCATCCAGGAGGGCGTGGCCAGCCTTGCGGGTTACGCCGACGTGTTCCAGCGCAATGTGCTGGCATCGGGCGTCGTGCCGCAGATCAGCGTGATCATGGGCCCCTGTGCGGGTGGCGCGGTCTATTCGCCCGCGATGACCGACTTCATCTTCATGGTGCGCGACACGTCCTACATGTTCGTGACCGGGCCCGACGTGGTCAAGACGGTCACGAACGAGGTCGTGACTGCCGAACAGCTGGGCGGTGCGTCCACGCATACCCGGAAATCCTCCGTCGCGGACGGGGCGTTCCAGGACGACGTCGAGGCGCTGTCGGAGATCCGCCGGCTGTTCGATTTCCTGCCGCTGAACAACCGCGAAAAGGCCCCGACCCGGCCCTTCTTCGACGACCCGGCGCGGATCGAGCCCAGCTTGGACACGCTGATCCCCGACAACCCGAACCAGCCCTATGACATGAAAGAGCTGATCGCCAAGGTCGCGGACGAGGGCGATTTCTACGAGATCCAGAAGGATTTCGCGGGCAACATCATCATCGGCTTCATCCGCATCGAGGGACAGACGGTGGGGGTCGTCGCGAACCAGCCGATGGTGCTGGCCGGTTGCCTGGACATCGACAGCTCGCGCAAGGCCGCGCGCTTCGTGCGGTTCTGCGACGCGTTCGAAATCCCGATCCTGACGCTGGTCGACGTTCCGGGCTTTCTGCCGGGGACCGGCCAGGAATATGGCGGCGTCATCAAGCATGGGGCGAAGCTGCTGTTCGCCTATGGCGAGGCGACGGTGCCCAAGGTCACGGTCATCACCCGCAAGGCCTATGGCGGCGCCTATGACGTGATGGCGTCGAAGCATCTGCGCGGCGATTTCAACTATGCCTGGCCCACCGCCGAGATCGCGGTGATGGGCGCCAAGGGCGCGGTCGAGATCCTGTATCGCAGCGAACTGGGCGATGCCGACAAGATCGCCGCCCGCACCAAGGATTACGAGGACCGCTTTGCCAACCCCTTCGTGGCCGCCGAAAAGGGCTTCATCGACGAGGTGATCCAGCCCCGGTCGACGCGTCGCCGGGTGGCCCGCGCCTTTGCCAGCCTGCGCGGCAAGCGGCTGACGAACCCGTGGAAAAAGCACGACAACATTCCGCTGTGACGGACGGGGACGGGCGCGCGATGCACAAGGTCGTGAATGATGCAGCCGGGCCACAGGGGGGCGGCGCTTTGGCGCCCGCCTTCCTGCGTCCCTGTCTGATCGCAGCGGGCTTCTCTATCATGCCGCGCAGGCCGGCAGATCAACAAGCCGACCACAACCCGAGCAGCCGGGCGCAACACCGCCCGCCCTACAGGAGCATGTTTCCATGTCGAAAAAGATCATCCTCGGCCTCGTGCTGGTTTCCGCCTTCGCCGCGTGCCAGCGCCAGCAGCCTGCCGACGTCTATGTCCCGACCGCCCCGGCCGCGCCCATGGTCAACCCCGTCACGACCGAGCCTGTCTACAACAGCAAATTCGGCTAAGACGAGACGTCCGACAATTGCGCGCGGGCGGCCAGCCTGCCCGTGCGCAGCGATCCGGCCCGCGCGCCCCAGCACAGGGGCCCTGCCATGCTGAAGCATCGCGGCTTTCCCGGGCGTCTGCCCGGCACCGATTTCCAGTTCGTCATCCGGCGCGAGAATCGCAAGAAGGGCGCCACGCCCATCACGCGCCGCGAACGGTTCAAGGACCGCAGGCCCGCCGACAAGCGCGCCGATGCGGGCTTTCTTTCGGCGCTGATCGCGCATTTCGGCGACGAACCCTTTCCCCGCGGCAATCTTGATGCCGGTCGGCTGTCCTGGCTGATCGGCCGCGAGGTCAAGCCGGTGGGCCAGTTCGACCCTGCCGATTACGACCAACTGCTGCAGGTCGACATGGCCGAGGCGGAGGCCGCCTTCCCCGAGCTGTTCGTCAAGGATGCGCCCCAGGAGTTCGGCTGGGACGACCAGGACGGCTGGGACGACGACGAGGCCGACGACGACTGATGCGCAGGTTGATGCTGAACCCCTTGAAGTCACACGCATGTCAGTTTGACGCAGGCATCAGCTATGCGATAACCCCTTACCACCTCCCATCGGCCCCCGACGGGCCCATTACGACAGGTTTCTTATCATGCAGAAATTCTTCTCGCTTCGCGTTGCCGGCCTGGCCCTGGTTGCCGCCGGTCTTTCGGCTTGCGCCCCCGGCTATCAGGGCGGCGGCATCTCGCCCGACGCGCAGCGCGCCGCAGGCGGTGCCGTTGCCGGTGCCGTCATCGCGAAGGCCCTGGACGAAGACCTGGCAACCGGCGCCGCGATCGGTGCCGTCGGCGGCGCGCTGTGCGACGACGCCGGTGTCTGCCAGCGTCGCTACTGATCGCTGCGGCAACCTCTCACCCTATCGGCAGCCCGCGCCCGGCGCGGCTGCCGCCCAACCCACGGGATCTTCACCATGTCAAAATTCCTTGCCATCGCTGCCCTGGTCGGCACCACGGCCATCGCCGGCTGCACCCAAGGCATCAACCCGACCGACACTGACCGCGCGCTCATCGGCGCCGGCGTCGGCGCGACCGTCGCATCGGTCGGCGGCACCAACGTCGTCAAGGGCGCGGCCATCGGCGGCGCCGCTGGCGCGCTGTGCAACGACTTCCGTCTGTGCCAGTGACCTGCTGATCGGCGCGCCCGTCGCGCCGACCGTCTGCAAAGCCGTCCGAAGCCTTGCGCTTCGGGCGGCTTTTTCACGTTCCGTCCTGGGGGGGAGCCCATGTTCAAGAAGATCCTGATCGCCAACCGGGGCGAGATCGCCTGCCGTGTCATCAAGACCGCCCGCAAGATGGGCATCGCCACCGTCGCCGTCTACTCCGACGCCGACCGCAATGCGCTGCATGTGCGCATGGCGGATGAGGCCGTCCATATCGGCCCGGCCCCCGCCAACCAGTCCTATATCGTGATCGACAAGATCATGGACGCGATCCGCCGGACCGGCGCCGAGGCCGTCCATCCCGGATACGGCTTTTTGTCCGAGAACATGAAGTTCGCCGAGGCGCTGGAGGCCGAGGGCGTCGTCTTCATCGGCCCCCCGTCCGGCGCGATCGAGCAGATGGGCGACAAGATCACCTCGAAGAAGCTTGCGCAGGCCGCGGGGGTCAGCACGGTTCCGGGTCACATGGGCCTGATCGCGGACGCGGACGAGGCCGCGGCCATCAGTGCCCAGATCGGCTATCCGGTGATGATCAAGGCCAGCGCGGGCGGCGGCGGCAAGGGCATGCGCATCGCCTGGTCCGACGACGAGGCACGCGAGGGTTTCCAGTCCTCCAGAAGCGAGGCCGCCAACAGCTTCGGCGACGACCGGATCTTCATCGAGAAATTCGTGACGCAGCCGCGCCATATCGAGATCCAGGTCCTGGCCGACCAGCACGGCAACGCGGTCTATCTGCACGAACGCGAATGCTCGATCCAGCGCCGCAACCAGAAGGTCATCGAGGAGGCGCCGTCCCCCTTCCTCGACGAGGCCACCCGCGCCGCGATGGGTCAGCAGGCCGTGGCCCTGGCCAGGGCCGTCGGATACACCAGCGCGGGGACGGTCGAGTTCATCGTGGACGGAAGCCGCAACTTCTATTTCTTGGAGATGAACACCCGCCTGCAGGTGGAACACCCGGTGACCGAACTGATCACCGGCGTCGATCTGGTCGAGCAGATGATCCGCGTCGCGGCCGGAGAGCCGCTGCCCTTCGCGCAGTCCGACCTGACGATCGCCGGATGGGCGATGGAAAGCCGGCTGTACGCCGAGGACCCCTATCGCGGTTTTCTGCCTTCCATCGGGCGCCTGACCCGGTACCGCCCACCGGTCGAGGTGGCGGCGGGGCCGATGCTGACCGGGGGCAAGTGGCTGGCCCATGGCGCCCCCACGGATGCGGCCGCGGTCAGGAACGACACCGGCGTCTATGAGGGCGGCGAGATCAGCATGTTCTATGACCCGATGATCGCCAAGCTGTGCACCTGGGCACCGACCCGCGGTGAGGCGATCGAGGCGATGCGCACCGCGCTGGACGCCTTCGAGGTCGAGGGGATCGGGCACAACCTGCCCTTCCTGTCGGCGGTGATGGATCACCCGAAATTCGTCGCGGGCGACATCACCACCGCCTTCATCGCCGAGGAGTATCCCGACGGGTTCCACGGCGCGGCCCTGCCCGAGGACGAGATGCACCGCATTGCCGCCGCCGCCGCCGCCATGCACCGCGTGGCCGAGATCCGGCGCACCCGTATCAGCGGCCGCCTGAACAACCACGAACGCCATGTGGGCGACGATTGGGTGGTGTTCGCGGACAAGCAGGACTGGCCCGTCCGCATCACCGCCGATGCCCATGGCGCAAATGTCGCCATCGCGGGGCGCACGATCCGGGTCGAGGGCGATTGGCGCCCCGGCCAGTCACTGGCGCGGCTGGAGGTCGAGGGACGCCCCCTGGTGCTGAAGGTGGACAAGATCGCCGCCGGGCTGCGCCTGCGTGCGCGCGGGGCGGACCTGCGCGTGCATGTGCGTCGGCCCCGTGCGGCGGAGCTGGCACGGCTGATGCCCGAAAAGCTTCCGCCCGACACGTCCAAGTTCCTGCTTTGCCCGATGCCCGGCCTGATCGTGACGATCAATGTCGCCCAGGGGGACGAGGTTCAGGAGGGTCAGGCGCTGGCCACCGTCGAGGCCATGAAGATGGAGAACATCCTGCGCGCCGAACGCCGGGGCATCGTGAAATCCGTCAATGCCGCGCCGGGCGAAAGCCTGAAGGTCGACGACGTGATCATGGAGTTCGAATGATTCCCGCCCTGCCCGCCTATCTGCTGTCGGCCGGACTTGGGCTGGCGGGCGCGGCGGGCATCCTGTCGGCGGTGGCGGCGCAGACCGTGCCCCTGCTCGGCACGCAGGTGCCGCTGGCCTATCTGCTGCCGCCGATCGTCGGGCTGGCTCTGTTCCAACTGGTCTTCGGGGCATGCACCGGGCGCTGGCGCGGGTGGTGGTTCTGGGCAGCGGCCATCCCGCTGTCGGCGGTCATCTGGGGTGCGGCATTGATGGCGCTGCTGGGCGGTCATGCGTCATGGCAGGCCGCGCTTGGCGTAGCTGCTGTCGGTCACGTCGCCGCAGGTCTGGCGGCGCTGTCGCTGACACGGGGGCGCGTGGCATGATGCGCGGGGGCTATCGCATCTCCTGCTGGCGCATCGGCATGCTGTCGATCAGGGACAGGATGTCCTCTGCCGCGACGGTCGTGGCCGACCGCATCTTGACCCCGCCATCCTTGCCGATCAGCAGAACCTGGAACCCCTGCCCGTCGCGCAGCGCGTTTGCACCAGGTCCGTCGGTCAGGATGACCACCTCGCGTTCTGCCAACTGCTCCGCGTGTGCCTGGAGGTCGGCGATCTGCCGTGCGACCTGCGCCTCGGGTCCAAGGACGACGACAGGGCGCGCCTGCCAACGCAGTGCGGCAAGCGTATCCGCCTGCAGCGGCGCGGGGCCGCGGGTGGTGTCGGCGGGTGCCATGGCAGGCCACAGGGCCAAGACGGTAGACAGGCAGAATCGGTGCATGATCGCTCCTTCCGAAACAGGACGCGCATGTCGCGGGACGGGTTCCCATGGCACCGCTTGACCAATGGCTCAGCCCGCAGCTGCAGCAGGCGGTCGTCACCGGCCTTTTCGTGGCCATCGGTTGGATCGTCGTCGCGTCCCAGACCCGCCGCCGCGACGCCACGCTGCGCCGCGCGCGCGAGACCGACCTGCAGCGCGCCCTGCTGGCAGAGATCCGGGCGCATGTCTTTGCCCTGGAGCAGCAGGTGCCGTCGCCGCAGGACGCGGCCCTGCTGGTGTCGCGCATCGAGTCGGGAGATTTCGTGCCGACCCTGCCGCAGCAGGCCAACGACCGAATCTTTGCGGCCGTGATTTCCGACATTCATATCCTGCCCGCGCCGGTCATCGACCCGATCGTGCTGTACTATCGGCTGCTGTCGATCATGGGCGCGCTGGCCACCGATTTGCGCCGGATCGCGCGCAGCGACGGAAAGCGGGCGGCGCAGATGATGGCCGACTACCTAGAGCTGATGGAGGAAACCCGCGATACCGGCCTGCAGGCAATGCGGGTCCTGACCGAATGCCTGCGTGGCGGCGCCGAGGCAGTCGAGGCGATGCTGGACGAGGACGAGGTGCAAGCCGCGGCACAGATCGGTGCGCGCCTGCCGCAGGAACTGGCGCAAATGCGCGAGCGTCTGTCGGCGACCGAGGTCAGTAACCGATCTTCGGACCCGAAAGGCCGGTGATGGGACGCAATCCGATGGCGCGCACGATTTCGTTCGCACGGCTGACGGCGGTCGGTTTCGGCTTGGCTTCGCTGCGCAGCACGGGTGCGTCGGGTCGGGCGGACGCCTTGGGCGCGCGCGGTTGCGACAGGCTGCGGTCGGAACGCGAATTGGCCATGATCAACCCTCTTGCTGATCCGGCAACCGTGCCGGATACCGGTCATGATATAGGGAACGCGCCGCAAATCCACAAGTTTCGCGGCCCTGCGCCTTATCGCATCACGCTGCCGCGCCCGATTTCCTGCCGGCGCAGGGGCAGACGGTCGATGGCACGGCCGATCTCTCGGGCATCCCATGGGACGGGGCGGCGGATCTTGACCTGTCCGTCCTTGTCGATCAGCACCAGCGAAAACCCCTGCGGGCGCAGCTGCTGTCGCCACGCGCTGTTGGCCGACGGGTCGCTGTCGAGGACAAGCACCACGTCGCGCGACGCCAATGCCCGACCGTCACGGCGCAGCGATGCCACCTGGTCGACAAAGGCCGGGTCGTCCGCCGTGTCGGCAAAGATCACCACGGGGCGCGCCGTCCACAGGAACTGGTCCGGGTCGACCGTGGCGGCGTCCAGCACCTGCGGAGAGCCGTCGTCCAGGGGGGACGCGTCCGGCAGCGGGTCGGGCTCGACCCGCTGCGCGACCGGCGGCAGACGGGCGGGGTTGCGTTGCGGCACCGTGTCGCGCGGCTGCGTCGCGGCCGCCGCCCCGTCCGGTGCCCGGACGGCGGCGCCATCCGGCGGGGGGGCGTCGCGTGCGGGGCCCATCGCCGCAAGCGCCATCACGAATATCATAAATTTCAACTTCATCGGCACCTCGTCATGTCTTGAATATAGGGCAGGACCGTCGGCAGGAAAGGATGGATCATGACAAAACCCACGCTGGAGGACTGGCGCAAGCTGGCACAGGGCGAACTGAAGGGGCGCGACCCCGACAGCCTGACCTGGGACACGCTGGAGGGGATCGCCGTCAAGCCGGTCTATACCCGCGACGACCTGGAGGGGATGGACCACCTGGATGGCCTGCCCGGCATCGCGCCGTTCACCCGCGGCCCGCGCGCCACGATGTATGCGGGCCGCCCCTGGACCATCCGGCAATATGCTGGATTTTCCACGGCCGAGGAATCGAACGCCTTCTATCGCCGTGCGCTGGCCGCGGGGCAGCAGGGCGTGTCGGTGGCCTTCGATCTGGCCACCCACAGGGGCTATGACAGCGACCATCCGCGGGTCGAGGGCGATGTGGGCAAGGCCGGCGTCGCCATCGATTCGGTCGAGGACATGAAGATCCTGTTCGACGGCATCCCGTTGGACCGCGTTTCGGTGTCGATGACCATGAACGGCGCGGTCATCCCGATCCTGGCAAACTTCATCGTCACCGGGGAGGAGCAGGGCCATTCCCGTGCCGTGCTGTCCGGGACCATCCAGAACGACATCCTCAAGGAGTTCATGGTCCGCAACACCTATATCTATCCGCCCGAACCCAGCATGCGGATCATCGCGGATATCATCGAATACACCTCATCGGAGATGCCCAAGTTCAACTCGATCTCGATCTCGGGCTATCACATGCAGGAGGCCGGGGCGAACCTGGTCCAGGAACTGGCCTATACCTTGGCCGACGGGCGCGAATATGTGCGCGCGGCGATCGCGGCGGGGATGGACGTGGACGCCTTCGCGGGGCGGCTGTCCTTCTTCTTTGCCATCGGCATGAACTTCTTCATGGAGATCGCGAAACTGCGCGCCGCGCGCCTGCTGTGGCACCGGATCATGTCGGAATTCCAGCCCAGGAAGCAGTCCAGCCTGATGCTGCGCACGCATTGCCAGACCTCGGGCGTCAGCCTGCAGGAGCAGGACCCCTACAACAACGTCATCCGCACCGCCTATGAGGCGATGTCGGCGGCGCTTGGCGGCACGCAGTCGCTGCACACCAACGCGCTGGACGAGGCGATCGCCCTGCCTACGGATTTCAGCGCCCGCATCGCGCGGAACACCCAGCTGATCCTGCAGGAGGAGACGGGCATCACCCATGTCGTCGATCCGCTGGCGGGCAGCTATTACATCGAGAGCCTGACGGCGGAGCTGGCCCAGAAGGCCTGGGCCCTGATCGAGGAGGTCGAGGAGATGGGCGGCATGACCAAGGCCGTGGCCTCGGGCATGCCCAAGCTGCGCATCGAGGAGACCGCCGCCCGGCGTCAGGCCCTGATCGACCGGGGCGAGGACGTGATCGTGGGCGTCAACAAGTACCGCAAGGAGAAGGAGGACCCGATCGACATCCTGGACATCGACAATGTCGCCGTCCGGGACAGCCAGATCGCCCGCCTGACCCGCATCCGCGCGGCCCGCGACGAGGCGGCCTGCACCGCCGCCCTGGCCGAGCTGACCCGCCGCGCCCGCGAGGGCGGCAACCTGCTGGAGGCCGCCGTCGAGGCTGCCCGCGCCCGCGCCACCGTCGGAGAGATCAGCATGGCAATGGAAGACGAATTCGGACGCCACCGCGCCGAGGTGCGCACCCTGGCCGGCGTCTATGGCGCGGCCTATGAGGGGGACGAGGGCTTTGCCCAGATCCAGCGCGACGTCGAGGCATTCGCCGTGGAGGAAGGCCGACGCCCGCGCATGCTGGTCGTCAAGATGGGCCAGGACGGTCATGACCGCGGTGCCAAGGTGATCGCCACGGCCTTTGCCGATATCGGCTTCGACGTGGACGTGGGACCGCTGTTCCAGACGCCCGAAGAGGCCGCCCAGGACGCCATCGACAACGACGTCCACGTGATCGGAATCAGCAGCCAGGCCGCCGGCCACAAGACGCTGGCACCCAAGCTGATCCAGGCCCTGAAGGATGCGGGCGCCGGCGATATCCTGGTCATCTGCGGCGGCGTGATCCCGCAGCAGGATTACGACTTCCTGCGCCGTGCGGGGGTCAAGGCGATCTTCGGCCCCGGCACGAACATCCCATCCGCGGCCGCTGACATCCTGCGGCTGATCCGAGAGACGCGACCCTGAGATTTGCGTCCCGCGACGGCGGGGGGCCAGCCCCCCGCACCCCCCGTGGCCTGCGCGGAACCGTGAGGCCTGCTTGCCTCGCGGTGCGGGCTGTGAAACCCTGCACCCAAAGCGAATGGGTGAGACATGGACGACGGGCGCAACGGATCGGTCAAGCAGATCATCTGCATCAAGTGGGGTGCCAAGTTCGGTCCCGAATATGTCAACCGCCTGCATGCGATGATCGCCCGCAACATTACGCCGCCTTTCCGGCTGTTCTGTTTCACCGATGACGGGACAGGTCTGCATCCGGATGTCGCTGTGCGCCCGCTGCCCGATTTCGCCTATCAGGCCCCGGTCAACACCCGCGGCAAGTGGCCCAAGTCGCGGCTGTGGGGGGATCTGGGCGACGTCACGGGCGTCGTGCTGTTCCTGGACCTGGACGTGATCGTCACCGGCAGCCTGGACGCGTTCTTCGAACATGGCGATCCGGACGACACGATCCTGGGCCTGAATCCCAACACGCCGTTCGAGAAGATGGGCCAGACCTCGGTCTATCGGATGCGGGTCGGCAACCTGGCCCCGCTGCAGAAGATCTTTGCCGCCGACCCACAGGCCGCCGCTGACAAGTACAAGTACGAACAGCGCTTTGTCACCCGCAACGCGCCGGGCGGGGTCAAGTTCTGGCCGCGCGGGTGGCTGGCCCATTTCCGCTTTCACTGCGTGCCGACATTCCCGCTGAACTATCTGCGCGATCCCAAGATTCCGCGCGGGACGCGCATCGTGATGTTCCCCGGCAGCCTGAACCCGCCCGATGCGATCCTTGGCCGATGGGACGAGGCCGACGAGGCCCGCGCCCCGCTGGATCACCTGCGCGCGGCCTTCACCGGCCAGCGGCGCGAGGGTTTCCTGAAGCATCTGCGCCACTATGTCCGGCCGACCCCGTGGGTGGCGCAGCTTTGGCGTGAATGATGCCCCTGCCCCGCGCGCCCGATCGTCTGCCCGATGAGATGGCCGCGGCATTGGGCCATGCCGTCGCGGCCTTCGGCTTTCTTGAGGAGGCGCTGAAGCGCGCGATCTTTTCGCTGACCCGCAAGGGTTTGGGCCAGGATGCGCAGGACCACGCCCTGGAGGCTTGGCTGCGCCGCATGGAGGAAATCGCCGACGACACCCTGGGCACGCTGATCGACAGCTTTCTGGCCGCCGCCCGCCGCAGCGAGGGGGTCGAGCTGGGCGCGCTGCCATCGACGCTGACCGACCTGCGGCGGATGCGCAACCTGCTGTGCCATGCGTCCTGGCGGCCGGGGGCACGGCCCGGCATGTGGCACCCGACCTTCATCAACACCCGCGGGGAACGCCATCCTCATGACATGGGGGCAGAAGACGTCCTGCAGGTCCGCGACCGGACCCTGCAGGCGGCACGTCAGGTCGTGTCGGTGATGCGGCGGACCGGGATCGATGGGGAATGGGCGGGCGCCGACCCGTGATCGGTTCGTCGGCACGCATGCCACAGGACCGCGCCGCGACCGCATCGCGCGTTGCAACACGCGGCCCGGCGCGCTAACACCCGCAA
The DNA here is from genome assembly GCF_006239215.1 of Paracoccus haeundaensis. Classification (NCBI taxonomy): domain Bacteria; kingdom Pseudomonadati; phylum Pseudomonadota; class Alphaproteobacteria; order Rhodobacterales; family Paracoccaceae; genus Paracoccus; species Paracoccus haeundaensis. The sequence continues at coordinate 19,065 of NZ_VDDC01000025.1, read as the reverse complement.
AATCAAGGATGAGAGGCACTCATGTCGTCCCCCCTCCGCCTCGGCATCGCCGGGCTTGGCACCGTCGGGATCGGTGTCGTCAAGATCGTTCAGAAACACGCCGACCTGCTGGCGATGCGGTCGGGTCGCCCGGTGGCGATCACCGCCGTCAGCGCACGCGACCGCATGAAGAACCGCGACGCGGACCTGTCGTCCTATCGGTGGGAGGCGGACCCGATGGCGGTCGCCACCGCCGATGACGTCGATGTCTTCATCGAACTGGTCGGCGGGGATGCGGGCGTCGCGCGCGACAGCATCGAGGCTGCACTGCGGTCCGGCAAGGATGTCGTGACCGCGAACAAGGCGCTGCTGGCCATGCACGGTCAGCACCTGGCCAAGCTGGCCGAGGATCTGGGCCGCGTGATCCGGTTCGAGGCCGCCGTCGCGGGCGGCATCCCGGTGATCAAGTCGATAACCGAGAGCATGGCCGGCAACCGCATCACCCGCGTGATGGGCGTGATGAACGGCACCTGCAACTACATCCTGACCCGGATGGAGAGCGCGGGCCTGCCCTATGACGCCGTCTTCGAAGAGGCCCGCCAGCTGGGCTATCTGGAGGCCGACCCGACGCTGGACGTAGGCGGGATCGACGCCGGCCACAAGCTGGCGATCCTGTCGTCGATCGCCTTCGGCACCCAGGTCAACTTCAACGCGGTCGAGATCGAGGGGATCGAGCGCGTCAGCATCGATGACATCCACCGCGCCCGCGACATGGGTTACCGCATCAAGCTGCTGGGCGTTGCGCAGATGACCGCCCGCGGCCTGGAACAGCGGATGTCGCCCTGCTTGGTGCCCGCCGACAGCCCCCTGGGGCAATTGGTGGGCGGCACCAACATGGTCGTGATCGAGGGCGACAGCGTGGGCCAGATCGTCCTGCGCGGCGCGGGCGCGGGCGAAGGCCCGACCGCCAGCGCGGTCATGTCCGACATCGTCGAGATCGCGCGCGGCGTCCGCATGCCGGTCTTCGGACAGCCTGCCGGATCGCTGACCGCGGCCCAGCCCGCCCGCACGGCCGTGCCCGCAGCCTATTACATCCGTCTGGAGCTGCAGGACAAACCCGGTGCCTTGGCCAAGGTCGCGACGGTCCTGGGCGATGCCGGCATCTCGATCGACCGGATGCGCCAGTACGGCCAGCACAGCCCAGCCAGCGTCCCGGTCCTGGTCGTGACCCACAAGACCACGCCCGAAGCCATCGACTACGCCATCGAGGCCCTGCCCCGCACCGGAGTCCTGGTCAGCGACCCGGTCGAGCTGCGCATCGAGGAAGTATGAAAAAGGGGGCCACCGGCCCCCGTCCCGCGCCGCAAGGCGCTGATCGCGTCGCGCCCCCGTTTTCGGGGGCGCGTCCGTTTGGTCAGGCGTCCTTGCCCAGATAGATGTCGACCAGCTTGCCCAGCATCGCCAGCGCATCCTCGCGCGACCGCTGAAAGCTGTTGCGCCCGATGATCGAGCCGTTGCCGCCGCCGTCGCGGATCGCGCGGGCGTCGTCATAGACCGCATCGGTCCCCTTGGCCGCCCCGCCCGAGAACACCACGATGCGGCGTCCGCCAAAGCTGGCCTGCATGCAATGCTCGACCCGTTTGGCCTGGCTGGACACGTCGATCGCCTTCTCCTCGTAGACCTTCTTGGCCTCGGGCAGCATCAGGTGGTCGGTCGACAGCTTGATCTTGATGATATGCGCGCCGATCAGTGCCGCGATCTGGGCGGCATAGGCAGCCACGTCGATGGCGGTCTCCCCGTCCTTGGTGATCGCCTCGCCGCGCGGATAGGACCAGATGACGGTCGCCACGCCCTTGGCGGCGGCTTCCTTGCGCATGGCCACGATCTCCTCAAACATGTCCAGTGCCATGTCCGACCCCGGATAGATCGTGAAGCCGATCGCCGCGCAGCCCAGCCGCAGCGCGTCATCCACCGATGCGGTGATCGCCTGGTTCTTGCCCGCCGTGCCCGACATCAGGCTGTTGGCGCTGTTTACTTTCAGGATGGTGGGGATCTGGCCTGCAAAGGTGTCCGCACCCGCCTCGATCATCCCCAGCGGCGCGGCATAGGCGTTCAGCCCGGCATCGATCGCCAGCTGATAATGGTAATGCGGGTCATAGCCGGCCGGGTTCGGCGCAAAGGACCGTGCGGGACCATGCTCGAACCCCTGGTCCACGGGCAGGATGATCATCTTGCCGGTGCCGGCCAGCTTTCCGGTCATCATCATGCGGGCCAGCTGCGCCTTCACGCCCGGCGTCTCGCCCTCGTAATTGGCCAGGATGCGGCGCACCGTGTCGGTCATCTGCATGGGTCTCTCCTATCATTGTCGGGTGCTGGATAGCATGCGCCGGACCCGCGGCAATGCTGGTTACGCTAACAAATTCAGGCAGATGCGGTTTTCCGCCGCGTCGCGGCGCGGGCGATCCCTAAAAGCTTAATCACAGATGAATCGATTTTCTGACGAATTGTCCGCATCCTGCATGGCAGGGACAGACCCCGACAGGAGGATGCCATGTTCATGACCACGACCCTGGCGCATTATCAGCTGCCGATCTTCGGCATCGGGTCCAGCGCGCTGGAAACCCGCATCGGCGCGGACCAGCGGACGGTCTGGATGCGCCCCATCACGGCGGGTGCCAGCCAGACCGAACTGCTGCCCGCGTCCACGGTGCAATCGGCGGAACGCGTCACCCCGCCGATGGCCTATGCCCAGTGGCTCAAGATGCTTTGGGCCTATGAGGACGGCGCCAAGGCCGCCCAGACCGGAGGCTGAGGCGCGCCGCCACCGGCGCGCCATTCGCTCAGCGCTTGGCGGCTTCCAGTGCTGCGACGCCCGGCAGGGTCTTGCCCTCCATCCACTCCAGGAACGCGCCTCCGGCGGTCGAGATGAAGGTGAAGCCCTCCGCCGCACCCGCCTTGTTCAGCGCCGCGACGGTGTCTCCCCCGCCCGCGACCGACACCAGCTGTCCCTGCGCGGTCAGTTCGGCCGCGGCGCGCGCGGCGGCATTGGTGGCGGCGTCGAAGGGCTCGATCTCGAAGGCCCCCAGCGGGCCGTTCCAGATCAGCGTCTTGCAGGCGGTCATCGCCTGACGCAACGCCTCGACCGTCTCGGGGCCGGCATCCAGGATCATCGCATCGGCCGGGCACTGATCGACGGGCAGCGTCTCGGATGCCGCGCCTGCCTTGAACTCGCGTGCCACGACGATATCCACCGGCAGGTGGATCTTGCATCCGGTGGCATCGGCCTTTTCCAGAATGGCACGGGCGGTATCGGCCATGTCGCGCTCGGCCAGCGACTTGCCGACCTCGACGCCCTTGGCCACCAGGAAGGTGTTGGCCATTCCCCCGCCGATCACCAGATGGTCGACCTTCTCGACCAGGTTCGTCAGCAGATCCAGCTTGGTCGAGACCTTGGCACCACCCACGACCGCCATCACCGGCCGTTGCGGATCGCCCAGCGCCGCGTCCAGCGCCTTCAGCTCCGCTTCCATCAGGCGACCCGCACCTGCATACATCAGCCGCGCCAGCCCCTCGGTCGAGGCATGGGCGCGATGGGCCGCCGAGAAGGCATCGTTCACATAGGCACCGCCCAGCGCCGCCAGCGATGCGGCGAACGTGCCATCGTTCTGTTCCTCGCCTGCATGAAAGCGGGTGTTCTCCATCAGGGCCACCTGCCCCGGCTGCAGCGCCGCGACGACGCGCTTGGCTGGACCGCCGATGCAGTCGTCGGCAAAGACGACCGGCTGGCCCAGCGCCGCCTCTAGCGCTGGAACGATCTGGCGCAGGCTCATGCCCTCGACGCGCTGTCCCTTGGGGCGGTCGAAATGTGCCAGCAGCACGGGGATGCCTCCCTTGGCCTGGATGTCCTTGACCGTCGGTACGATCTTGTCGATGCGGGTGGTGTCGGTGACCTGGCCGTCCTCGACGGGGACGTTCACGTCGACCCGGGTCAGCACGACCTTTCCGTCAAGATCCATGTCGTCGATGGTGTTGAACTTTGCCATGTCGCATCCTTCAGGGTCCAAGAGTTGGCGAACTTGTCCCGCATGGCAGGCGCGGCGTCAACCGCGCCCGGTGGATGCGCGCCGCCCTGCCGGTCGGACCCCATAACGGTTTCGCGCGTTGCGCAGGGCAGCGACAGACCCTAGATCAGGGGTCGCACCTGACAAAGGAGGGCCTCATGGCCGAGATCAAGGACCCGGAAAACACCATCGTCATCCAGCTCAAGGACGGCCCCGTCGTCATCGAGCTGCTGTCCGACGTGGCCCCCAAGCATGCCGAGCGCATGAAGGAACTGGCCCGCGCCGGCGCTTATGACAACGTGGCCTTCCACCGCGTCATCGAGGGCTTCATGGCCCAGACGGGCGACGTAGCCCATGCGAACATGGAAAAGGACTACAACCCCGGCCGCGCCGGCACGGGCGGATCGGACAAGCCGGACCTACCGGCCGAGTTCTCCAAGCTGCCCCATGACCGTGGCACCATCGGCGCCGCGCGGTCGCAGAACCCGAACAGCGCAAACAGCCAGTTCTTCATCAACTTCAAGGACAACCATTTCCTGAACGGCCAGTACACCGTCTATGGCCGCGTCATCGAGGGGATGGAGCATGTCGACAAGATCGCCCGCGGAGAGCCGCCGGTGAACCCGGACCGCATGATCAGCGTCAAGGTGGCCGCCGATGCGTAAGGCCGCGCTGATCCCGGCCTTGCTGATGCTGGGCACCGCCGCGACCGCGCAGGGGACCAACCCGCAGGTCGAGGATACCGACGGCCCGAACATGGTCATCGAGGTTGCCGATGCCGAAGGCACGTCCAAGGGCACGATCGTGCTGGACCTCCGCGAGGATCTGGCGCCCAACCACGTCGCCCGCCTGGTCGAGCTGACGAATTCGGGTGCCTATGACGGCGTGGTGTTCCACCGCGTCATCGACGGCTTCATGGCTCAGACCGGCGACGTCGAGAACGGCCGTCAGGACGGCGACACGGCGATGGCCGGGATGGGCGGTTCCGACCTGCCCGACCTGGAGGCCGAGTTCACCGAACAGACCTTCGACCGCGGAACGGTTGGCATGGCCCGTGCCATGGACCCCAACAGCGCGAACAGCCAGTTCTTCATCGACCTGGCCCCGGCGCCGTTCCTGGACGGTGAATATACTGTCGTGGGTCAGCTGATCGAAGGCTGGGACGTGCTGGACTCCATCAAGAAGGGCGACGCCGCCACCAATGGATCGGTGACCGAGCCCGACTACATGATGACCGTGACCATCGCGGACGGTGACACGGCCGCCCCCGCTGAGAAGGCACCCGCTGCCGACTCCCCGGCCGAGGAAGCCCCTGCGGAAGACGCCGAGGGCTGATCCCCATGCGATCCGATCAGGGGGCCCCGGTCCCCTGATCCCTCTCCTTGCGGGGATATTCCTTCTTTTATCGACGATCCGGCGCCATGCGCGGACGCGCCGCATGGTCCTCTGCTGCACTGCCGCATAATGGCCTTGCGGGACTGCGGTCGCCGCCCCTAGGATGCCGGGGTCATGACCAGCGCACCCCCACCCGCCACCGCATTGCAGATCACGCCCTCGGCCCCGATCAGCCGCGAGCTGCATGGGTGGCGTGCGAAATGCCTGCAGCGGCTGGTCCGGATGCAGCTTCCCGTCCCGCGCAGCTTTGCGATCCCTGCCGACACCGTCCGCATGATCGCCCAGGGGCGGCGCATCCAGCCCGACGCCCTGTTGGACATCTTTGCGGGCAGCGGCTTGGTCAGCGTGCGCCCCTCGGCCGCGATGCCGGAATGGGGCGGGCCCGGAACCGTCCTGAACGTCGGCATCAACGATGCGCTGCACGCGCGGCTGGCCGAGGTGATCGGGCGCGATAATGCTGACGCGGTCTATCTGTCCTTCGTCCAAAGCTATGCGATCCATATCGCGCGGTTGGACCCAGACCTGTTCACGCAGGATGGCCCCGATGCCCTGGCGGCCAGCCTGCGCCACTACCAGGACGAGATGGACCAGCCCTTCCCCCAGGACCCCACGGAACAGCTGTCCGAGGTGCTGCGCAGCATGGCGCGTGCATGGGACGGGCCAACCGCCCGCCTGCTGCGTCAGGCCAAGGGTGCGCCCGCCGATGCGCCCTTGGGTCTGGTGGTGCAGGAAATGGCGCTGGCGCTTGGTCCGGGCATCTGCGGATCGGGCACGATCCAGTTCATCGACCCCGTCACCGGCACCCCGCGCGTCACCGGACGCTTTCGAGGCCAGCGCCACGGCGCGACCGTCGGGGCGGGTGCCGAGACGCTGTTCCTGACCCGCGACGACCGCGGCCCCGCGCTGGAGGACACTGCGCCCGAGATCTTTGCCGACTTGGTCCGCTTCGGCATTGCCGCCCGCGAGCGCCTGCGCGAGGAGATGCAGATCGAGTTCGTCGTGACCGAGGGCCGGATCAGCGTCATCGACGCCACCCGCGTGGCCCGCGGCAGCCGCGCCGGCGTCCGCATCGCGGTCAGCCTGGCGCGCGACGGGATCATCCCCCCCGAGGAGGCGCTGATGCGCGTCGAGCCGCGCGCCCTGGCCGACCTGCTGCACCATCAGGTCGACCCGCGCGCGCCCCGCGACGTGATCGCGCGCGGCATTGATGCAAGCCCCGGGGCCGCCACCGGGCGCATCGTCTTTTCCGCCGCCAGCGCGCAATCTGCCCATGCACGGGGAGAACCCTGTATCCTGGTGCGGCGCGAAACCGTGCCCGAGGACATCCGCGGCATGCACGCCTCGGTCGCGGTGCTGACCGAGCGGGGCGGCACGACCAGCCATGCGGCGGTGATCGCCCGCGGCTTGGGCCTGCCCTGCATCGTGGGCGCCAGCGGCCTGACCATCGACGCCCGCGCCCGCACCGTGCGTGCCGGATCCCGCATCCTGCACGAGGGTGATGAGATCACCATCGACGGCAGCTCTGGTGAGGTTCTGGCAGGCGCGGCCGTCCTGCTGCCCCCCGCGCTGGACGATGCGTTCACACAGCTGATGGACTGGGCCGCGGATGCGGGCGGCATGGGCGTGCGCGCCAATGCCGACACCCCCGAGGACGCCCGCGCCGCCCGGCGGTTCCAGGCCCAGGGCATCGGCCTGTGCCGCACGGAGCACATGTTCTTCGACGCCGAACGCCTGCCCGCCATGCGCGAGATGATCTTTGCCGACACGCCCGAGGACCGGCGCCTGTCCCTGGACCGCATCCTGCCCATGCAGCGCCAGGATTTCGCCAGCCTGTTCGAGATCATGGCAGGACTTCCCGTCACCATCCGGTTGTTCGACCCGCCACTGCACGAATTCCTGCCCCATGACCGCGAGGGGCTGCGCGAACTGGCAGAATCGCTGGACCTGCCGCTGTCGGACGTGACCCGGCGCGTGGAGGCGCTGACCGAATTCAACCCGATGCTGGGCATGCGGGGGGTCCGTCTTGGGATCACCGTTCCAGAAATCTATGACATGCAGGCCCGTGCGATCTTCGAGGCGACCGTCCAGGCCAGCCGCAAGGGCGACCCCGTCGTCCCCGAGATCATGATCCCGCTGGTCAGCGCCATGCGCGAGGTCGAGCTGGTCAAGACCCGCATCGACGCCGTCGCGGCCGCCGTCAGGAACGAGATGCGCACCGATTTCACCTATCGCCTCGGCGTGATGGTGGAAACGCCGCGTGCCGCCCTGCGTGCCGGCGACATCGCGGCCCACAGCGCCTTCCTGTCCTTCGGCACGAACGATCTGACGCAGATGACCTATGGCCTGTCGCGCGACGATGCCGGGCGCTTCATGGGGACCTATGTGGGCCAGGGGGTCTATGCCGAGGATCCCTTCCATGTCCTGGATCAGGACGGGGTCGGAGAGCTGTTGCTGATCGGCGTGCAGCGCGCCCGCGCGCAGGCTCCGGGCATCACCCTGAGCGTCTGCGGAGAGCATGGCGGCAACCCCGAATCCATCGCGTTCTGCCATCAGGCGGGCGTGGATTACGTGTCCTGTTCACCCTTCCGCGTGCCGGTCGCGCGGCTTGCGGCGGCGCAATCGGCCATCAGAAATCGCCCGCCTGTGCCCCGGTCGTGATTCTGCAACTGCAAGTTGCTGATTTGGCTGGACATAACATCTGACCCCTACACCCATGTGCCGGAAGTTGCCGGTTTCCGCGCAACGGCGTGGCGGATTGCTGCCCAAAACTGCCCCGAACGGGCCGGTTCCGGGCCTCACGCCGAAGTGGGATGGCACAGCAGATGCCGAAAATCCTAATCACATCGTCAGCCCGCCCGGCGTGACAGACCATCCCTGTCGACCGGGCATTAATGCCCCGTCAACACGGGACCTTGTATAGGACTGTACATGCCCAAGCTGTCGAAACGGCTGGCGCACGCTCTTTTATGTGCGGCAACAGCCATGCCCCTTCTGACGACCACTGCCCTTGCCGGGGGAAACGGATCGCTTTTTTCCGCCGATACCGGCATGTTCGGCGCTTTGCAAGCCGCCGCGAACGCGCCGCGGCCCACGCCGCTGCTTTATACCGACGCGATGCCCGTCACGGTCGAGATCACTCCCGATGAGCCCGTCGAAACCCTGCATCTGGCCAACACGCGCAAGGTGATTTCCCGCGCCGATCTGGACTGCATGGCAGAGGCCCTCTACCACGAGGCCCGCGGCGAGGGCCGCCAGGGTCAGATGGCCGTGGCCGAGGTCATCCTGAACCGCGTCGACAGCGGCGCCTTTCCCCGCACCGTCTGCGGCGTGATCAACCAGCCCAGCCAGTTCAGCTATACCATCGGCGGCGCCAAGCCGATCCGCAACAAGGCCGCCTATCTGCGTGCCCAGGACATCGCGGCCGAAGCCCTGGCCGGCGCACCGCGCCAGCTGACCGGTGGCGCCACCTATTTCCACACCCCGGCGGTCAGCCCGTCCTGGTCGCGCCGTTTCCAGCGCACCGTCCAGATCGGCCGCCACATCTTCTATCGCACCAATCAGCGCGTCGCCTCGAACTGAGGTCTGCGGCGGGGGTTGCCCGCGCCGCGGATTTGCTGTGAATGGCGGATATGGAACATCCCGACCGCATCTTTCTGCGCGACCACGTCCTTTCGGCCGAGATCGGCGCCTTTCAATCGGAACGCGGCCTGGATCAGCGCCTGCGCTTCAACCTGACCGTGGATCTGCGAGAGACCGTTGCAGGCAGCGGCGATCATGTCGACGCCGTTCTGTCCTATGACGTACTGACGCAGGCGGTGGATACGGCGCTGGCCGATCAGCGCTACAACCTGGTCGAGACGCTGGCCGAACGCATCGCCGCCGAGGTTCTGGCCCATCCCCGCGCCGCCCGCATCACCGTCAGCGTCGAAAAGCTGGACCGCGGTCCGGGCGCCCTTGGCGTGTCGATCATCCGTCATCGGGGCCGCGTTCCCGCCACGGGCGTGGCGGCACAGGTGGCGATCCTGGTGCACGCCCCCGGCGCTACGCTGGCCCCGGGGGCGGTCGTGATCGTTCCGGGCGCCCTGCCCATCACCGATAACGGCCCGCATGCCCGCCGCCTGGCGCTGTTGTCGCTGGATCAGGCCGCATGGCGGCTTGGCGGCGACCTGGGCATCGAGGTGGCAGAGACCCGTACCGAACTGGACGCCGCGATCCAGCTGCGCCAGCCGGTGATCTGGGCGCCCACGCGTCTTGCCGCCGATGCCCCGGATGCAGGCGATGGTCCCGACAACCTTGCGCTGTGGCTTGCGGGGCGTCTTGGGGCCCATCACATTGATTTCGCTGGCCCCGCCCACAGGCCGCTGCCGGTTGTACCGGACGGGCTGGCGGTCAGCGTCGCGCATCTGCGCACCGCCTGACATCCGATGATGCAGGACGGCCTCTACTATCGCCCGATACCGCAGGATCAGTGCGGCCGCTGGCCCCTCGCCGGGGGGTGGACGGGGTTCACGCATCTGGAATGCCTGCAGCGCGGCGCGGCGCCGCGCATCGTCGACAGCGCACCCGATCGCGTGATGGCGGCTCTGACGGCCCCGCGGCCGCCCGTTCTGGGCCTGACGCTGGACCGGCCGCGGCTGATGGGCATCGTCAATGCGACCCCCGACAGCTTCTCGGACGGCGGCCGGTACGATCCTGCAACCCACGTGCGTGCCCTGGCGGCGGATGGGGCGGACCTTTTGGACATCGGCGGCGAATCCACCCGTCCCGGAGCCGAGGAGATCGCCGTCCCGGACGAGATTGCCCGCATCCTGCCCGCGATCGAGGCTGCCCGCGGCCTGTTGCCGATATCGGTCGATACGCGCAAGGCCGCGGTCGCGCAGGCGGCGCTTGCCGCCGGGGCCGGTATGGTCAACGACGTGTCGGGCTTCGATTTCGATGCGGGACTGGCACCCCTGGTGGCCGGTGCCGGGGTGCCTGTCTGCCTGATGCATGCGCAGGGGCTGCCCGCCACGATGCAGGACGACCCGCGTTACGACGACGTGCTGCTGGACGTCTATGATGCCTTGGCCGCACGCATCGACCGGGCGGTCCGGGCGGGCATTCCCGCTGATCGCATCGTGATCGATCCGGGCATCGGCTTTGGCAAGACGGAGGCGCATAATCTGGCGATCCTGCGGCGGATTTCGCTGTATCATGGGTTGGGCTGCCCGATCCTGCTGGGCGTGTCGCGCAAGCGTTTCATCGGCCGGATCGGCGGGGCCGACCTGGCGGCAGAGCGCATGCCCGGCACGCTGGCCCTGACGGTCGCGGCCGTGGCCCAGGGGGTCCAGATCCACCGCGTCCACGATGTCGCGGAACACGCACAGGGGCTGCGCCTGATCGCGGCCCTCAACAAGAACGGGAAGGCAGGGACATGAGCAGAAAGCTTTTCGGCACCGACGGGGTCCGCGGGCGCGCCAACACCTATCCGATGACCGCCGAGATGGCGCTGCGCCTTGGCGCCGCCGCCGGCCGTTACTTTCGCCGCGACGGGCGCAACCGGCACCGCGTGGTGATCGGCAAGGACACGCGCCTGTCGGGCTACATGCTGGAAAACGCGCTGACGGCGGGGTTGACCAGCACGGGGATGAACGTGCTGCTGCTGGGCCCGGTGCCGACGCCGGCCGTCGGGTTCCTGACGCGGTCGATGCGGGCCGATCTGGGGATCATGATCTCGGCCAGCCACAACCCTGCCGAGGACAACGGCATCAAGTTCTTCGGTCCCGACGGCTTCAAGCTGTCCGACGAGGCCGAGGCCGAGATCGAGGCGCTGGTCGCGGGCGCGCTGGACCCCGTCGCCCCGGCCAGCATCGGCCGGGCCAAGCGGATCGACGACGGTCGGGGCCGCTACATGGAATATGCCAAGACGACCTTCCCGGCCAAGCTGCGGCTGGACGGGCTGAAGGTGGTCTTGGACTGCGCGAACGGCGCCGCCTATCGCGCCGCGCCCGACGTCCTGTGGGAACTGGGCGCGGATGTGATCCCCCTGGGCGTCAAGCCGGACGGATTCAACATCAACGACGGCGTCGGAAGCACGCATCCCCAGGCCTGCGCCGATGCGGTCCGTGCCCATGGCGCGCATCTGGGAATCAGCCTGGACGGCGATGCCGACCGGGTGGTGATCGTGGACCAGACGGGCCGCGTGGCGGATGGTGACCAGATCATGGCGCTGTTGGCCGGGCGGTGGGCCGAACAGGGCCGGCTTGCAGGCGGCGCGCTGGTCGCCACGGTCATGTCTAACCTGGGGTTGGAGCATTACCTGACCGCGCGCGGCTTGCGGCTGGAGCGGACGCAGGTCGGCGACCGCTATGTGGTCGAGCGCATGCGCGAGGGCGGGTTCAACCTGGGCGGCGAACAGTCGGGTCATATCGTGATGACCGACTATGCCACCACCGGCGACGGGCTGGTGGCCGCGATGCAGGTGCTGGGCGCGATGGCCGAGACGGGTCGGGCGGCAAGCGAACTGGTCGCGCAGTTCGAACCCGTGCCGCAGATGCTAAAGAACGTCCGCTATGCCGCGGGTGCCGATCCGCTGGCGGCCGAGCCGGTCAAGCGCATGATCGCAGATGCCGAGGCGCGGCTGGCCGGGTCTGGCCGGGTGCTGATCCGGAAATCGGGGACCGAGCCGCTGATCCGGGTGATGGCCGAGGCGGACGACGAGGCCGTCCTGCGCGAGGTCGTCGACGGCATCGTCGCGGCGGTCGAACGCGCGGCCTGATTTGCGTCCCGCGGCGGCCGGGGGGCTATGCGCCCCCCGGACCCCCAGTCGCGGAGGGGTGCCGATGGTAGGTCAGGGTATCTGTTCCGCCGGATCGAAGTCATAGAGCCAGTCGAAACGGCCGGGCATCAGCGACGGCGCCAGGCGGTCCGCCACGCGCAGCACTGAATGCGCGCCGATCCGCATGACACCCCCGAAATGATAGTTGCGGGCATTGGCGTTCGCCGCATCGACGATCCGGGTCACGCGCGGCTGGCGCAGCGCCTGATAGCGGGCCAGGGCCTGTGGCTGATCCGGGATCGTGTGCAGGCAGGCGGCCAGCGTCCAGGCATCCTCGATGGCCATGCCCGCGCCCTGGGCCAGAAAGGGCAGCGTCGGGTGGGCCGCATCGCCCAGCAGGGCAAGCCGGTCGTCATGCCAGCGCGCCGCGACCGGATGGCGGAAGAGACCCCACAAATGCGTATGGTCCACCTGGGCCAGCCAGCCCGGCACCGGCCCGCCCATGCCCGCAAAGGCCGCGCGAAGGCGGTCGGGGTCGCCGGGGTGGGACCAGCCCTCGTCCTGCCAGTCCGGGCGTTCCTCGACGGCCACGATGTTGCGCAGGCCGCCGGGCAGCGGATAGCTGACCAGATGCCTGCGCGCGGCCATGAAGACCTGCGCGACGGGCGCGCCTCCGGGATCGGGGATCAGGGCGCGCCATGCGGTCTGGCCGGTGAAGAATGGCACCTGCTGGCCGTTCAGCGCTGCCCGATACGTGCTGCGCAGCCCATCGGCGGCGATGGTCAGGCCATCGGCATCAGCCGCCGTCACGCCAAGCTGGATCGTCACGCCCGCCTGCCGTGCCGCATCGGCCAGCAGACCGATCAGGCGGGCGCGGTGGATCAGCAGAAAGCGCGCCTCCGGGCGATGCGCCCGAAGGTCCATGCGCAGCACGCGCCGCCCGCGTTCGTCGTTCAGCTGCACCGCGTCCGTGCGCAGCGCGGCGCCATCCAGCGCGGTTCCCAGGCCAAGCGCATCCAGCACCCGCACCGCATTGGCCGAGATCTGGATCCCCGCACCGACCTCGCCCAGTTCGGGCGCGCGTTCCAGGACCGTGACCTGCGCCCCGCGTCGCGCCAGGGCCAGCGCCGCCGTCAGGCCGCCGATTCCGGCGCCGATGACGGTCACGGGGCGGTTCTCAAGCGCGGACATGGATCGGACCTCCGGATATGACAAGGCCCCGCACCGGGCGGGGCCTGGCGCGGCGCTGACGGATGGATCAGTCGTCGCGGTGAACGCGTTCCTTGCGCTCGTGACGCTCCTGCGCTTCCAGCGTCATGGTGGCGATGGGACGGGCATCCAGACGACGCAGGCTGATCGGCTCGCCGGTCATCTCGCAATAGCCGAAATCGCCTGTCTCGATGCGGCGCAGCGCGGCGTCGATCTTGCTGACCAGCTTGCGCTGACGGTCGCGGGTACGCAGTTCCAGCGCGCGGTCGGTCTCCTCGCTGGCGCGGTCGGCCAGGTCGGGAACGCTGCGGGCGCTGTCCTGCAGTCCTTCCAGGGTCTCGGCCGACTGGCTGAGCAGTTCCTGCTTCCAGGCCTCGAGCTTCCGCCGGAAATATTCGAGCTGACGCTCGTTCATGAAGGGTTCGTCCTCGGCGGGACGATAATCCTGGGGAAGGAAGGTCTGGGCTTTCATTACGTCCTCCGGCGGCGCCGGGCGGAGCAAAATTACCGGCACCTTGCGCGGTCCCTTAAAGTATGACGTGCTGCTTGTCACTAGGGTTCAGGGCGCTAATGATGCGCGGCGTGCAATTCGCCGCAACTTTGCGGGCAGTTGCGGGCAAGCACCTTGCGCTAAAGGAGAGTTTTCATGCAGTTCACGGGAACCGACCGCTATGTGGCCCCGCCCGATCTGGCCCTGGCGGTGAACGCCGCCGTCACGCTGGAACGCCCGCTGCTGGTCAAGGGAGAGCCCGGAACCGGCAAGACGGAGCTGGCCCGGCAGGTCGCCGCCAGCCTGGGCATGCCCATCATCGAATGGCACGTGAAGTCCACGACCAAGGCGCAGCAGGGGCTTTACGAATACGATGCGGTCAGTCGGCTGCGCGACAGCCAGCTGGGCGACGCGCGTGTGAACGACGTGTCGAACTATATCCGGCGGGGCAAGCTGTGGCAGGCCTTTGCCGCCCCCGCGCGGGTCGTGCTGCTGATCGACGAGGTCGACAAGGCCGATATCGAGTTTCCGAACGACCTGCTGCAGGAACTGGACCGGATGGAGTTCCACGTCTACGAAACCGGAGAGACAGTGCGCGCCGCGCACCGGCCCGTGGTCATCATCACCTCGAACAACGAAAAGGAGCTGCCCGACGCGTTCCTGCGGCGGTGCTTCTTCCATTACATCCGGTTTCCCGATGCCGCGACCCTGCGCGCCATCGTCGAGGTGCACCACCCGGGGCTGAAACCGCGCCTGCTGGACAGCGCGCTGTCCCAGTTCATGGAACTGCGTGACGTGCCGGGGCTGAAAAAGAAGCCCTCGACCAGCGAATTCCTGGACTGGCTGAAGCTGATCCTGGCCGAGGACCTGTCGCCCGAGGATCTGGCCCGCGATCCTGCGACGATGCTGCCCAAGCTGCACGGCGCGCTGCTGAAGAACGAACAGGACGTGGCCCTGTTCGAGAAGCTGGCCTTCATGGCGCGCCGCCAGGGCCGCTGAGGAGAGGATTTCCCCTGCCCCGGTCCCCCGTCGGGGAAGCCTTTTCCCGATTGCCGCCCGCCCGGCCCGGCGACTAGGCTTGCGCCACATCGGAGGGAGGACATCATGAGCGATCAACAGGGTTTCGACACGCGGGCGATCCATGCGGGGGCGGCTGCCGACCCGGCGACCGGGGCGCGGCAGGTGCCGATCTATCAGACGACGGCCTATGCCTTCCGCGACGCCGACCACGCCGCGCGCCTGTTCAACCTGCAGGAGGTCGGATACATCTATTCGCGCCTGACCAACCCGACCGTCGCGGCGCTGCAAGCGCGCGTCGCGGCGCTGGAGGGGGGTGCGGGCGCGGTCTGCTGTTCGTCGGGCCATGCGGCGCAGATCATGGCGCTGTTTCCGCTGATGGCGCCGGGGCGCAACATCGTGGCCTCGACCCGGCTCTATGGCGGCACCGTGACCCAGTTCAGCCACACGATCCGGCGATTCGGATGGTCGGCCAAATTTGTCGATTTCGACGACCCCGAGGCGCTGCGCGCGGCGATCGACGACGACACGCGCGCGGTCTTCTGCGAATCGATCAGCAATCCCGGCGGGTCGGTCACCGACATCCCGGCGGTCGCGGCCATCGCGGATGCGGCGGGGATCCCGCTGATCGTCGACAACACGCTGGCCACCCCCTATCTGTGCCGCCCGATCGAAATGGGCGCGACGCTGGTCGTGCACAGCCTGACGAAATATATGACCGGCAACGGCACGGTCACCGGCGGCGTGGTCGTGGACAGCGGCACCTTCGACTGGTCCGCCAGCGACAAGTTCCCCAGCCTGTCTGCCCCGGAACCCGCCTATCATGGGCTGAAATTCCACGAGACCTTCGGCAACATGGCCTTCACCTTCCACGGCATCGCCATCGGGCTGCGCGATCTGGGCATGACCATGAACCCGCAGGGCGCGCATTACACGCTGATGGGGATCGAGACGCTTGGCCTGCGGATGGAACGCCATGTCGCCAACGCGCAGAAGGTCGCCGCCTGGCTGGAGGCCGACGACCGGGTGGAGCGGGTGACCTATGCCGGCCTGGACAGCTCTCCGTGGAACGCGACGGCGCGCCGGCTGTATCCCAAGGGCGCCGGGGCGCTGTTCACCTTCGCGATCAGGGGCGGCTATGCGGCGGCGGTCAAGCTGGTCGATGCGCTGTCGCTGTTCAGCCATGTGGCGAACCTGGGCGATGCGCGGTCGCTGGTGATCCATTCGGCCTCCACCACCCACCGCCAACTGACCGAGGATCAGCAGCGCGCCGCCGGTGCCGCCCCCGAGGTCGTTCGCCTGTCGGTGGGCATCGAGGATGCGGACGACCTGATCGCCGACCTGGATCAGGCCCTGACCAAGGCCACGGCCTGACGAAACGGGCCGGGGGTCGCCCCCCGGCCCGTCTCTGCAATGTCATCCGATCAGTTCGCCGGGGTCTCGGGCAGTGGCTCGACGATGCCGGGCACGATCGGTTCGTCCGGCGCAGGCGCACCGTCGCCGGGCATCGGCGGATGAACGGGGCTGCCGTCAGGCCCGCTCGCCGGACCACCGGCGGGGCCGCCATGCTCCCGACCTCCATGTTCGGGGCCACCATGCTCAGGCCCACCATGCTCAGGCCCACCATGCTCGGGGCCGCCATGACCGCGGTCGCCGTGATGCATGCCCATACCGTGCGGCGGCATCGGCGCACAGGCATCCTCTCCGGCCAGCGCGTATTCGATCTCGACCTGGGCGGCCATCTCGACCTCTCCGGCCTGGACGGGCACGGCATCGGCCATCGCGGCCTCCATGCGCATCATCGGGCGCGGTCCGCCCGTGCCGGTCTGAATGTCGCGCAGCGTCAGCACCGGGCCCAGGTCGACGCCCGCGGCCTCTGCCAGCAGCTCGGCCTTGCGGCGTGCGTCGGTCACGGCATCGCGGCGGGCCTGATCCTGCGCCTCGGTGCCATCCTCGCGGCTGAAGGTGATGCCGTTGATCTCATTGGCGCCCGCGGTGACGATGGCATCCAGAACCTCGCCTAGACGGGCCAGGTCGGACACGCGCACCGCAACGGTGTTCGTCGCCTGATAGCCGGTGACGGTCGGGGCCTGGTTCTCGCCATACTGCATCAGCGGGTTCAGGTTCAGCCCCGAGGTCTGGATCTGCGCCTCGTCGATCCCGGCACCGGTCAGCGCCTCGATCACGGCACTCTGCTGGGTGCTGTTCTGCTCCATCGCGGCGGCGGCGCTGTCGGCCTGCGTGGTCACGCCCAGCTGGACGGTCGCCATGTCGGGGGCGATGCGCGACTGCCCCTCGCCGGTGACGGTCAGGCGCGACGGACCGGCCGGACCGCAGGCCATGGGCGCGGCAAGGACGGGTGCGGCCATCAGGGCGGTCATGGCCACGGACAGGGCCAGCCGTCTTGCAGGGGGGGCACGGAAGATCGGTCGCATCAGGGGATCCTTTCTGATCGCGTGTTCGCTCAGGCGTTGATGCCCTGCCCGATGCCCGCTTCCTAGCCCTTTCACGCGCAAAACCGATCACAGATATGGCAGTTCTTCTTTCAACGTTCCACAATTTGCGGTAGTGGTGATTGGTGAACAATGACGTCGCGGGCACGACCACGCGACGCACCCCGAGCAGTGAAGACAGCCATGAACCAGCACGCCGCGCCACCCGAATTCGCCATGAGCTTCACCCAGGAGGCGGTCCGGCTGGAATGCCGCAACGGCCCGGATTGGCGGCCCTTGGGCCATGCCCGCTTCGCCGGCGGCGACATGGCCGCCGTGCTGAACGGGCTGCGCGAGCAGGCGGGCGGCCAGGCCGGGGAACTGGACACGGTCCTGGTGATCCCCGACGATCAGATCCTGTACACGGTGCTGACGGTCCCCTTCGGCTCGGACACCGCTGCAACCATTGCGCGCGCGCTGGAGGCGTCGACCCCCTATCGCGCCGAGGATCTGGCCTTCGACTGGTGCCCCGCCACGAACGGCGACATCGAGACGTTGCGCGTGGCCGCCGTCGCCCGCCGCACCCTGCACGAGGCCGAGGATTTCGCCCGCGCCCAGGGCTTTCGCCCATCCGGATTTCAGGCGCGGCCGGGCGACGACCGGTTCCAGGGCAATCCCGATTTCGGCCCCTCGCGGCTGGTGCAGGAACAGTACAACCGCCGGCCCTTCAGCGAGCCGGTCCTCAGCCAGGCGCGCGTGACCGCCCCGCAGATCGAGATCGAACAGCCCGTCGTCGCGGCGGTGCCGGTCATTTCGCGCATCATCCCGCATGTGGTCGCGGTCCCGGCAGCGGTCTCGGTCCCGCCCGCCACCGACACCGTCGCGCCCCCGACGGGTGAGACGCCTGCCGCGGTGATCCGCCACGGCAGCGGGCCGCTGACCGCAAAGCGCCTGTCGCCGCGGGCCGAGGCCGTGCACAGCCGCGCCGCCGCCGCCCGGGCGGAACGCGACGCGGCCGCACCCGCCGAAGACGTCGCGCCGACGCTGTCCGACCGCCTACGCGCCCTGGACCCGGCGCGTCTGCCTGTCCTGTTGGGCGGGCTGGCCCTGCTGCTGGTCATGGCGCTGCTGTTCCTTGGCCGCCCCGCGCCGCAGGAGGAACTGGCCCAAGCCCCCGTTCCGCAGGCCCCCGTTCAGCAGGCACCTGTCCAGCAGGCTCCCGTCGCGGCAGAGCCGCAGCAGACGGCACCCGCCCCGCAAGCAGCCATCCCGGTTGCACCTACGACCACGACGCCGGTCGACCCCGTCCCTGTGGCACAGGAACCGCAGACCGCGCAGACGACGCCCGAACAGCCCGACGCCCTGGATCAGGCCCTGGCCGAGGCGCTGGCCCAGGCCCGTGCGCCTGCCCCTGCATCGACACCAGTCGCCGTGCCGCCCGCAGCATCGATGATCGCCGATCTGACGGCCACCCCGGCTGCAACCGCGACCACCGAAGTTGCGCCCGCCGCGGAGCCGACGCCCGCCGAACCTGCACCCGCAGAGACCATGGCGACCGCCGCGGCACCCGCGACGCCGACACCCGCTGCAACCGCGCCGACCCCGTCCGCCGCGCAAACCGCCGCCGCGCAGGCCGAGCAGTTGGCGCGGTCGGCCCGTCCGCCCCGGGCGACCCCGGCTGCGGCCTCCGTACCTGCCACGCCCGACCGCCAGCCGACGGTCCCG
>NZ_VDDC01000024.1:0-73558 GCF_006239215.1 Paracoccus haeundaensis | reverse complement strand
GACGGCGCCGGACCGGAACGCGATGGCCGCGCAGGTGACCAACCGCGCGCGGGCCCGCGCCGGCCTGACGCCGCTGCGCGCCGATCCCCGGCTGGCCCGGGTCGCGGCGCGCCATGCCTGCGACATGGCGCAGCGCGGGCGCATGACCCATCTGGGCAGCACCACCACCGGACCCGCCATGCGCCTGAAGCAGGCGGGCTATCAGCCCACCGTCTCGGCCGAGAATATCGCCGCTGGGCCATTCTCGCTGCCGCGGGTGCTGTCGGAATGGACGGCCTCGCCGGGGCATCACGCCAACATCATGCTGCCGCAGGTGCGCGATTTCGGTGTGGGAGAGGCGACGTCCCAGGACGGGCGCACGACCTATTGGGCCGCCGTCTATGCGGCCCCCCGTTAGGCCGCGGGCATGACCTGCGGCCCGACCCGTTCGGATGACCACAAAGACGAGGATCGGATGACCCGACATTTCAACCGCATCGCCGCGCTGGCGCTGATCGTGGCCGGCGCATGGCCGGCCCATGCGTCGACATCCTGCGCCACGCCCCCGCCCCGGGCCAGCCAGGCGATCGCGTCCTCCGTCAGCCAGATGCGGGCCCAGGCCGGGCTGGGCGCGGTGACGGTCGATCCCGCGTTGACGGCCGCGGCGACCCGCCAGGCGTGCGAGATGGCCGCCCGCGGCAGACTCAGCCATCGGGGCGGCGGGGGCGTCAAGGCGCGCGCCCGGTCGGCGGGCTATGCCGCCTCCGTCGTGGCCGAGAACATCGCCGCGGGCCAGCGCGACGCAGGCGCCGCGATGCGCAGCTGGGCGCGGTCGGCGGGGCACCGGTCGAACATGCTGCATGCGCGGGTGCGCCATGTGGGCATCGGCCAGGCGCTTGCGGCGGACGGGCGGACGGTGTTCTGGGCGATGGTGCTGGCCGCCCCGCGCTAGGCGGAGTCGACCGTCCTGTCGCCCGGCCCGTCGGTGAACTGCATCCGCGCCAGGCGCGCATAGAGCCCGCCCTGCGCGACCAGTTCGTCATGGCTGCCGGTGGCCACGATCCGGCCCTGATCCAGGACCACGATCCGGTCGGCCTTCTTGACCGTCGCCAGGCGGTGGGCCACGACGACGGTCGTGCGCCCCTCGGCCAGGCGGCTGACGGCGGCCTGGACCAGCGATTCGGATTCCGCGTCCAGCGCGCTGGTCGCTTCGTCCAGCAGCAGGACCGGCGCGTCGCGCAGGATCGCGCGGGCGATGGCCACGCGCTGGCGCTGACCGCCGGAGAGCATCACGCCGCGTTCGCCCAACGCGGTGTCATAGCCCTGCGGCAGGGCCGCGATGAAGTCATGCGCATGCGCCGCCCGCGCCGCGGCCTGCACCTGCGCGTCGGTCGCGTCGGGGCGGCCAAGGCGGATGTTGTCGGCGGCGGATGCGGCAAAGATCACCGGGTCCTGGGGAACCAGCGCGATATGGCTGCGCAGATCGACGCGCGCCAGCTGGCGCAGGTCGGTGCCGTCCATCGTCACGCGACCCGATTGCGGATCCCAGAACCGCTGGATCAGCTGGATCACGGTCGTCTTGCCCGCCCCAGACGGGCCGACCAGCGCCACAGTCTCCCCCGGCCGGATGGTCAGGTCGATCCCGTGCAGGGCCGGGGCGTCGGGACGCGAGGGAAAGCTGAAGGCCACCCCCTCCAGCACGATCTCTCCGCGCACGGGCAGCAGCAGGGGCACCGGGCGCGCCGGATCGGTCAGCGTGTCCGTCGCGGACAGCAGTTCGGCCAGGCGTTCGGTCGCCCCGGCGGCGCGTTGCAGTTCGCCCCAGATCTCGGACAGGGCGCCGGCCGCGCCCGCGACCAGGATCGCATAGATCACGAACTGCACCAGCTGGCCCGCGGTCATCACCCCGTCCTGGACGTCGCGGGCACCGACCCAAAGCACGCCGATGACGCCCGCAAAGATCAGGAAGATCACGATGGCGGTCATCACCGCGCGGGTGCCGATGCGGGTGCGGGCCACGACATAGGACTGTTCGGTCACGTCGTCAAAGCGCACCATGCTGCGCGCCTCGGCGGTGTAGGCCTGGATGGTCTGGGCGGCCAGCAGGGTTTCGGAGGCGGTGCCCGAGGATGCGGCGATCCAGTCCTGGTTGGCGCGCGACAGGGCGCGCAGGCGGCGTCCCAGCACGATGATTGGGATCAGGATGGCGGGCACGATCAGCAGCACCAGCCCCATCAACTTGACCGAGGTCCAGGCCAGCATCGCCATGCCCCCCGCCAGGATCAGCATGTTGCGCAGCGCGATGGACAGCGACGACCCCACGACCGACTGGATCAACGTGGTGTCGGTGGTGATGCGCGACAGGATTTCTCCCGTCATCACGCGTTCGAAGAAGGCGGGCGACAGGGTGATCACGCGGGCATAGACGGCCTTGCGGATGTCGGCCACGACCCGTTCGCCCAACCGTGTCACGAAGAAGTACCGCGCCGCCGTGCCCAGGGCCAGCAGCGCCACGATCATCAGGGCCGCGCCGAAATACTTGTCCAGAAGGCCCGCGCCGTCGTCGAAATTGTCGACCACCCGGCGTGCGGCCAGCGGCAGGATCAGGCTGATCGCCGATGTCAGCACCAGCGCCACCAGCGCCAGCACCATCTGCCCGCGATAGGGCCGGACGAACGGCCACAGCGCGCCAAGCGCCCCCACCCGCCGGCTGGTGGGCCGGTCTTCCAGATTGCTTGCGCCGCGTGCCATGCTTGCCCGTCTTTGTCCGTTGCCGCCCCGGTTTAGGGGGCTGCCGCCCCAAGGACAAGCGTGCGCCCTGTCACAGGACCAGCCGTCCCTGCGCCAGCGCCTTGTGCAGCAGGTCCACCGCCGCGGCCAGCTTGCCGTCGATCACCTGAAGATAGCGGGTCCAGTCGTCCATCCCGCCCAGATCGGCCGCCCCGTCGGAGATGCCGCGCAGCCCGATCAGCGGCACGCCGAAATTCTGGGCGGCGCGCAGGTGGGCAAAGGTCTCCATGTCGACCATGTCCTCCTCGATCGCGGCATAGGCCGGGCCGCTGACGATGTCGGCGCCGGTGGACAGGCTGGCCACCGGCAGGCCGGGGATGCGGTGCGGCAGGTCGATCACCCGCGGCAGGTCCAGAAGCGGCGTGCAGCCCCGCGCGAACCCCAGCGCGCTGGCATCCATGTCGCGCCAAGCGACGGCGCCCACCTGATAGACCTCGGTCTGGGCCAGACGCGCGGACCCGGCCGACCCCAGCGACACGATCAGCCGGGGCAGCCGGTCCATGCGGGCCAGCGCGGCGGTCAGCTGCACCGCGGCCTCGATCGGGCCGATGCCGGTCATCAGCGGCTGGATGCGCGCGCGCAGGGCCGGGCCGTATTCGGGCTGGGCGGCCATCACGAACAGGATCGGCAGGTCGGTCATCGGCGCACCTTCGTCAGCAGGGATCGCGTCGGGCGTCGCACGGCCACGCCGCGGCGGTCAAGGCCGCAGACCCTTGCGGGCACGGGCCGCGCCGTGGCAGGGGTGCATCGGTCACAGGACAGGGGCACGCCATGGGCAAGGTCAGCGATCTTTACCGCCAGCGCATCGCATCGGGCGCGCTGCGCCACGACGACGCGCAGGCAGCGGTGCTGCCGCACATGGACCGCGTTCTGGATCAGCTGCAGGCGGCACCGCCGCAGAAACCGCGATCGGCGTGGCGGGCCTTTTTGGGCGTGGGCAGCCCCGATCCGGTGCCCGCGGTGCAGGGGTTGTATCTGTGGGGCGGCGTGGGGCGCGGCAAGTCCATGCTGATGGACCTGATGGCCGACGCGGCCGGCGACATTCCCACCCGGCGGGTGCATTTCCACGAATTCATGCAGGAGATCCAGGCCGGCCTGAACGAGGCGCGCAAGCGCGGCGAGCAGGACACCGTCCGCCCCGTGGCCGAGGCCGTGGCGGCCCAGGTCCGCCTGCTGTGCTTTGACGAGATGCAGATCACCGACATCGCCGACGCGATGATCGTGGGGCGGCTGTTCCAGGTTCTGTTCGACCAGGGGATGACGGTGGTCACAACGTCGAACCGCGAACCGGACGACCTGTACAAGCATGGGCTGAACCGCCAGCTGTTCCTGCCCTTCATCGCGCTGATCCGCCAGCGGATGGAGGTGGTGTGCCTGGACAGCCGCACCGACTATCGCCAGAACCGCCAGGGCGGCCAGGTCTGGTTCGCCCCCGCCGATGCGGCGGCACGGGCCGAACTGGACGCCGTCTGGGCCGAGTTGACCGGCGACGCCACGCCCGAACCGCTGGTCCTGACCGTGCAGGGGCGCCAGGTCACCCTGCCTGCCCATGTCGGGCGCGCGGCACGGTCCAGCTTCTGGGACCTGTGCGGCAAGCCGCTTGGGCCCGCGGATTACCTGGCGGTGGCGCGGGCGGTCGACGTGCTGCTGATCGACGGCGTGCCGCGGCTGTCGGCGTCGAACTATAACGAGGCCAAGCGCTTCGTGACGCTGATCGACGCCCTTTACGAGGCGCGGGTCCGGCTGATCGCCAGCGGCGCGGACCAGCCCGAACAGCTGTACAACGAGGGCGAAGGCAGCTTCGAGTTCGAACGAACCGCATCCCGCCTGCGCGAGATGCAGGACGCCGCGTGGGGGCGGCGCGACCCGGCGGGGGACTAGACCCCCATCGTCCGCCGTCCGCGCTGGACCAGCGCGCGCAGCTCCTCCAGCGTCATCGCGCCGAACGCGGCCTCGTCCCCGCAGATGAAGCTTGGCGTGCCCATCAGCCCCATGTGGTCGCCCAGCAGGTGGCTGTAGGTGATGTGGCGTTCGACGGTATCGGCCTGCATGCCCGTGCGGATCGTGGCCTCGTCCAGGCCCAGGTCGCGGACAACGCGCATCACGGTCGCCTCCTCGGCGCGGGCGCGCATGCCCAGCAGGGCGGCGTGCAGCCGCCAGTAGTTCCCCGTGGGCAGCGTCGCCAGCGACGCGCGCGCCGCGAATTCCGATCCGGGACCGAAGACCGGCCATTCGCGCAGCACTACCCGCAGCTGGGGGTCCGACCGGACCAGTTCCGACATCAGCGGCAGCATCGTCTTGCAGTGCGGACAGTTGTAATCGAAGAACTCGGTCAGGGTGATGTTGCCGTCGGGATTGCCCAGCACCGGTGCGGTCGGGTCGCGTTCCAGCGCCTGGCGCAGCTCCTCCGGCATCGGGTTGGGGCGGTCCTGCGCAAAGGCGGGCATCGCCGCGAAGGCACCGGCAGAGGCCAGAAGAAAGCGGCGGGTCGGCATGGCTTGTCCTTTCGGCGGGTCCGGGGTCAGATGTCCTTGGGCCTAACCGACGGCGGACAGATGCGTAAATCCAGATATACCGAACCAGAGGTCACGATGGCGTCAGACCCTGACCCGGTCTGCCCGCTGTGCCTGCGCCCGATCCCGCCCGACGTGCCGCAAAGCCGCCATCACCTGATCCCCAAGCTGCGCGGCGGCAAGGGGGGCCCCACGGTGCTGCTGCACCACATCTGCCACAAGACGATCCACAAGACCCTGCGCGAGACGGAGCTGGCGCGAAACGTGAACACGGTCGAGGCGCTGCGCACCCATCCCGACCTGGCCCCGTTCTGGGCCTGGATCGCCCGCCGCCCGCCGGGCTTTTCCGGAAAGACGCGCTGACACCATCGGTTTTTCCGCTTTGCGGAAGCGTGATTCGGGCGCACCCTGAGGCAGTCGTCCCCTGTGAAAGGACTGTCCCATGCCCCGATCGTTCCTGACCGCGCTGGCCTTGGGTGCCCTGACCGCCCCTGCGGCCTGGGCCCAGACCGGGCCGCCCCAGGCCCCGGCGCCCGCGCCCATCGTGATCCCCGCCCCCCAGGACGCCCGCACCCCCGATGCCCCCCTGCCGACCAATCCAGCCATGACCGGCAAGCGGTCCTGCGGCGGGGCCCGGCAGGTCACATCCTGACAGGCGCACGGCCTCGACAAGGTCCGCGCCGGCGGTGAACCGCGCGTCTCGGCCTGAGCGCCCTGGCTCTGGCGGCAGGTCGTGATCGGCGCAGGCCCCCTGTGCGGCCCCACGCACGGGTTCGGCTGGCGTCGCTCACGCGGGTTCACAAGCCTGTGGTTGCGGCCATGCAACGCCGCGCACGGGCATTTCGGGCGTCAACCTTTCGGCAGCAGGGTCAGACGGTTAGGTCTGCCCCGTCATCAGACTGAGAAGGACCCCCATCATGAAACTTGCATTCGCAACCCTGGGCGCAAGCCTGTTCGCCGTCACCGCCCATGCCGGCGGCTATGTCGCCCCCGTGGTCGAGCCCGCCCCCGCACCCGTCGTCGCGCCCGTCGCGGCACCCGTGTCCGACTGGACCGGCTTCTATGCCGGTCTGCAGTACGGCCAGGGCGATGCCGACGTGAACTTCGACGGCGACAGCGTGTCGAGCGACTTTGACGCCTACGGCGTGCACGGCGGCTACAACCGCGATTTCGGCCAGTTCGTCCTGGGCGGCGAGCTGGACTACAACCGCATCGACCTGGACGAGGCCGGCGAAGGCGACCTGGTCCGGCTGCGCGGCCGCGCGGGCTATGACCTGGGCCGCTTCATGCCCTACGTCTCTCTGGGCGCTGCCCATGTCGATGCGGACGACCTGTCGGAAACCGCCTTCACCTATGGCATCGGCGCCGACTTCAAGGTCACCGAGCGCATGACCCTGGGCGCGGAATACACCCGCCAGGACTTCGACGACGTCAACGACGTGTCGGGCCTCGACCTCGACACCGACATGGTGCAGGTGCGCGCCTCGTTCCGGTTCTGATCGAAACGGTCCGAACGCGAAAGGCGGCCCCCGCGGGGGCCGCCTTTTTCATTGCCGCAACAGGTGCGATCAGCGCGTGAACTTCTTGTACTTCACGCGCTTGGGGTTCACCGAATCGGGGCCCAAGCGGCGGATCTTGTCCTCCTCATAGGCCTCGAAATTGCCTTCGAACCATTCGACATGCGCGTCGCCCTCGAACGCCAGGATGTGCGTGCACAGACGGTCCAGGAAGAAGCGGTCGTGGCTGATGATCACCGCGCAGCCCGCGAAATCGTCCAGCGCCGCCTCCAGCGCCTGCAGCGTCTCGACGTCCAGGTCGTTGGTCGGTTCGTCCAGCAGCAGTACGTTGCCGCCCGATTTCAGCAGCTTGGCCATGTGCACGCGGTTGCGTTCGCCGCCCGACAGGGTGCCGACCTTCTTCTGCTGGTCGCTGCCCTTGAAGTTGAAGGCGCTGCAATAGGCGCGGCTGTTCATCGTCGCGTCGCCCAGGGCGATCAGCTCGGCGCCGCCGCTGATCTCCTCCCAGACGTTGTGGTTGTCGCCCAGCGCGTCGCGCGACTGGTCGACATAGGACAGCTGCACCGTCTCGCCCAGGGTGATCGTGCCCTCGTCGGGCTGCTCCTGGCCGGTCAGCATGCGGAACAGCGTCGACTTGCCCGCGCCGTTCGGACCGATCACGCCGACGATGCCGCCGGGCGGGATGGTGAAGTCCAGGTTCTCGATCAGCAGCTTGTCGCCCATCGCCTTCTTCAGGCCGATGACCTCGATCACCTTGCCGCCCAGGCGCTCGCCGTTCGGGATGATGATCTGGGCGCTGGTGATGCGCTCTTTCTCGGTCTTGTTGGCCATCTCGTTATAGGCGTTGACGCGGGCCTTCTGCTTGGCCTGACGGGCCTTGGCGCCGGCGCGGATCCATTCCAGTTCCTTCTCCAGGACCTTCTGCTTGGACTTGTCCTCGCGGGCCTCCTGCGCCACGCGCTTGGCCTTGGCGTCCAGCCACGAGGAATAGTTCCCCTCGTGCGGGATGCCGCGGCCGCGCTCCAGCTCCAGGATCCAGGTCGTGATGTCGTCCAGGAAATAGCGGTCGTGGGTGACGATCAGGATCGTGCCCTTGTATTCGATCAGGTGCTTTTGCAGCCAGGCGATGGTCTCGGCGTCCAGGTGGTTGGTCGGTTCGTCCAGCAGCAGCATGTCGGGCGCCTCAAGCAGCAGCTTGCACAGTGCGACCCGGCGGCGTTCTCCGCCCGACAGGGTACTGACATCGGCGTCGTCGGGCGGGCAGCGCAGGGCCTCCATCGCGACATCGACCTGGCTGTCCAGGTCCCACAGGTTCTCGGCGTCGATCTGGTCCTGCAGGGCGGACATCTCCTCGGCGGTCTCGTCCGAGTAGTTCATCGCCAGCTCGTTATAGCGGTCCAGCTTGGCCTGCTTGGCCGCGACCCCCAGCATGACGTTGCCGCGCACGTCCAGGCTTTCGTCCAGATGCGGCTCCTGCGGCAGATAGCCGACGGTCGCGCCCTTGGCGGCCCAGGCCTCTCCGGTGAAATCCTTGTCGATGCCGGCCATCACGCGCATCAGGCTGGATTTGCCCGATCCGTTGACGCCGACGACGCCGATCTTGACGCCCGGAAGGAAGTTCAGCTTGATGTTCTCAAACACCTTCTTGCCGCCGGGATAGGTCTTGGACACGCCGTCCATGTGGTAGACGAACTGATAGGACGCCATCGGAAACTCCTGTGAATTTGCCGCTTTGTAAGGGAAACGGGCGTCCGATGGAAGATCAGCGCACCTCGTCCACGAAATCGCCGCCCATGATGTCGCGCAGCGCGTCCATCTGGGGGGCCAGGCGCGCCTCCAGCGCGGCGATGGCCGCGGGGGGCGGCATCGGGCCGTCGGGATTGGCGAACACCTTCTGCGTCAGGTTGGCGTAGAAGCATGGGCCCAGCCCCAGATGCGCCTCGACCGCGTCCATCACCCGGTGCGGGGCGCGCGCGATCCGACCGAAGGGCAGGACCAGCATGTCGGGATAGCGCCTAAGCCAGCGCGGCAGATAGGCGGCATAGTCGCCCCGTTCATCCAGGACCGGGTTCGCGACCTCGGCCAGCCAGTCGGCCTCGGTCGCAGGCACGCGCTTTTCCCGGCGCAGGTTCATGCGCAGCTGCGATATGGCGCGATCGACGGGGTGGCGGATCAGATAGATCACGCGCGCCTTGGGCAGCAGGTCGCGGACCGCCTGCACCCCCTCGTCCGGCAGGCCGGAATATTCCGGGGTGAAATCCATCGGCATCGCGTGTTCGGGCGCGGGGGCGAAGACGCGCTTGTACCACTGGTTGTGGAACATCTTGCCGCTGGTGATGGCCGTCAGATAGGCGTCCAGCTCGGGCTGCAGCTCGACCTTGCGCGCCTTGTGGCGGTCGCGGATCTCCTGCGGCTTGTTGCGGTAATGCCAGGCGATCCAGCGGCGGTGTTCGGGGATGTGCAGATGGTTGAAATACTGCACCTCCTTGAAGGGCGGGATCCAGACCTGCGGATGCTGGCCCAGCATCTGGGCCAGCCAGCTGGTCCCGGCCTTCTGCGCGCCGATGCACAGCGCGCCGGGCTTGCGGGGCTGGCCCTGGGGATCGAAGGCCGGGCTGATCGTCAGCGTGGTGACCAGGCGCGACAGGGCGTCAGCGCTCAAGTGTTCCCCAAAGGTCATAATCGCCCGCCTCATCCACCGTCACGGTCACAATATCGCCCGGCGACAGGGCGTCAAACCCCTCGTCGATGAACAGGTTTCCGTCAATCTCGGGGGCGTCGGCCTTGGTGCGGCAGGTGGCGCCACGCTCGTCGACCTCGTCGACGATCACCTGGATTCGCTGGCCGACCTTGGCCTCCAGCTTGGCGGCGCTGATGGCCTGGGCCTTCTCCATGAACCGCGCAAAGCGGTCCTGCTTTACCTCGGCGGGCACGTGGTCGGGCAGGTCGTTGGCCCGCGCGCCCTTGACGTTTTCGTACTGGAAGGCGCCGACGCGGTCCAGCTGCGCCTCGTCCAGCCAGTCCAGCAGGGTCTGGAACTCTGCCTCGGTCTCTCCGGGATAGCCCACGATGAAGGTCGAGCGCAGGGTGATGTCGGGGCAGATGTAGCGCCAGGCGGCGATCTCGTCCAGGGTCTTGGCCGCCGCCGCCGGACGCGCCATGCGGCGCAGGACGCCGGGGTGGGCGTGCTGGAACGGAATGTCCAGATAGGGCAGGACCAGGCCATCCGCCATCAGCGGGATCAGGTCGCGCACATGCGGATAGGGATAGACGTAATGCAGCCGCACCCAGGCCCCAAGGCTGCCCAGATCACGCGCCAAATCGGTGATGTGGGCGCGGTGCCCCCGGTCGGTCGCGTGCTTCAGGTCCAGCCCATAGGCGCTGGTGTCCTGGCTGATGACCAGCAGTTCCCGCACCCCGGCCTGCACCAGGCGCTCGGCCTCGCGCACCACGGCATGGGCCGGGCGGCTGACCAGACGGCCGCGCATGTCGGGGATGATGCAGAACTTGCACTTGTGATTGCAGCCTTCCGATATCTTCAGATAGCTGTAATGGCGCGGCGTCAGGCTGACCCCGCTGGCGGGCAGCAGGTCGATGAACGGATCGGGCTGCGGCGGCACGGCGGCATGGACCGCGTCCAGCACCTGTTCATATTGATGCGGACCGGTCACGGCCAGCACCTTGGGATGCGCACCGGTGATGTAATCCGGTTCCGCCCCCAGGCAGCCGGTGACGATGACGCGGCCATTCTCGCGCAGCGCCTCGCCGATGGCATCCAGGCTCTCTGCCTTGGCGCTGTCCAGGAACCCGCAGGTGTTCACCACCACGGCATCCGCGCCATGGTAATCGGCGCTGATCGCATAGCCTTCGGCCCGCAGGCGCGTCAGGATGCGTTCGCTGTCCACCAGCGCCTTGGGGCAGCCAAGGCTGACCATGCCGATGGTCGGCTGACCATCACGACGGTCATCCGGGACGCGCGCACGCGCAAGGTCGGGGCGAAGTTCGGGCGGGTTCTGCTGCATCCGCCGCACATAAGCGATTCTGGATCGCGGGGGAAGTCCGTTCCGCGGTCAGCGGCGGCCCATGAAACGACGGATCATCTTGAAGATGGCAAACAGCTTGAGCAGGCGGAACATTGGCTTCTCCGATATGGGTTCGCGGGCCCAACGTCCCCCGCGGGCAACCGGTTCACGGCAATGCGCGTTCCCGATGCCCGTCGTCGCCGGAACGTGATTTCACCACCGCCCGAAAAAAGGACCAGATGTCGCCATGATGAAGCCCCGCCGCCTTGCCCTGATCCTTGCCGCCGCCCTGACGGTCGCGACCCCCGCCTTGGCCCAGCAGCCGCAAGGCATCCAGCGCGCGGGAGAGTTCATCGACGTGTGGAACAACCGCGGCGGCAATGTGCTGGAGATGGTGCAGACCCGGCAGGAGCTGGCATCGTCGGGCCGCACGGTGCGCATCCGCGGCTATTGCCGGTCGGCCTGCACGATCCTGACGACGATGCCCAATGCCTGCCTGGGGCCGCAGGCGCGGATCGGGTTTCACGCGCCGCGCATCCAGGGCACCCAGATCATCCCACCCTATGTCGATCAGATCATGGGCAACTTCTATCGTGGCGGCATCCGCGAGCGGTGGTTCGGGGGCTGGAACCGCTCGATGGAGATGAAGATCATCTCGGCCCGCGAATACGTGCGACTGGACCCGCAGGCGCGGATCTGCGGCAGCCTGCGCCCCTAGTCGCGCAGGCGCCAGCCGGTGGCAAAGATCCAGCGGATGATGGCCAGGCAGATCACGACCATGATCCCCACCGCCACCAGCGACACCCCCACCGGCACGTCGGCCAGTCCAAAGAACGACCAGCGGAACCCCGAGATCAGGTAGAGGACCGGGTTCAGCTTGGCCACGCCCTCCCAGAAGGGCGGCAGCATGCTGGCCGAATAGAAGGCGCCGCCCAGGAAGACCAGCGGCATGATGACCATCATCGGCACGATCTGCAGCTGTTCGAACGACTTGGCCCACAGCCCGATGATGAAGCCCAGCAGGCTGAAGCCGATCGACGACAGGACCAGGAAGGCCACCATCCAGAACGGGTGCAGGATGTGGACGCCGACGAAGACGAAGCTGGTCAGCAGGATCACCAGCGCGATCAGGATCGACTTGACCGCCGCCGCGCCGACGAAGCCCATCGTCACCTCGATCCAGCCGACGGGCGACACCAGGTATTCATAGATCGTGCCGCTGAACTTGGGAAAATAGATGCCGAAGCTTGCGTTGCTGACGGCCTGCTGCAGCACGGTCAGCATCATCAGGCCGGGCACGATGAAGGCCGCGTATTCGACCCCCTCGACCGACTGGATGCGCCCGCCGATGGCCGCGCCGAAGACGACGAAATACAGCACCGTGGACAGCACGGGCGATGCCAGCGACTGCCAGATGGTGCGGAAGAACCGCATCATCTCGTGGTGAAAGATGGACCAGACGCCAAACCAGTTGATGCTCATGCCGCGTCCTCGGAGACCAGGGAAAGGAAGACGTCCTCGAGGCTGGATTGCCGCGTGGACACGTCGCGCACGGTGATGCCGCGCGCGGCCAGATCGCCAAGAAGGCGCGCGATGCCGGTACGTTCGGCCCGCGTGTCGTATTCGAAGGACAGCCGCCGCCCGTCATCCGACAGCGACAACCCGCGCCCGGACAGATCGTCCGGGATCGCGGCCAAAGGCTGGTCCAGCTCGATCGACAGGGTCTTCTTGCCGAACTCTCCCATCAGCTCGCTGGTCGGCTTGACCAGCAGCAGGCTGCCCTTGGCGATGACGCCGATGCGGTCGGCCATCTCCTCGGCCTCCTCCAGGTAATGGGTGGTCAGGATGATCGTCACGCCCTCGCGGCGCAGATCGCCCACGACCTGCCACATCTCGCGGCGCAGGGCGACGTCGACGCCCGCCGTGGGTTCGTCCAGGAACAGCACCTTGGGCTGGTGCGACAGCGCCTTGGCGATCAGCACGCGGCGCTTCATGCCGCCCGACAGTTCCCGCGTGGCGGCGTCGCGCTTGTCCCACAGCGACAGCGACCGCAGGATGCGCTCGATATAGGCCTCGTCCGGGGGCATGCCGTACAGCCCGCGGGTGAAGCGGACGCAGTTGATGACCTTCTCGAACGGTTCCAGCGCGATTTCCTGGGGGACCAGGCCGATCAGCTTGCGCGCGGCGCGCCAGTCTGTGCGGATGTCGTGCCCGCCCACGCGGACCGTGCCGCCGGTCGGCACCACCAGCCCGCAGATGATCGAGATCAGCGTGGTCTTGCCCGCCCCGTTCGGGCCCAGCAGGGCGATGATCTCTCCCTCGTCGATGGACAGGGTCACGTCGTCCAGCGCCTTGGTGCCGCTGCCATATTCCTTGGACAGGTGGTCGATGTCGATGATCGCGCCCATGGGCCTCTCCTGTAGGTGAGTTCGGGGACCGTGGCGCGCCTCGCGCACAGCTGTCCGGTCCCGCAGATAGGCCCTGCCCGCCCCGATTGCCAGTGCGGGACCGCGGATTCAGCCGTCCGACGTCCTCAGCCGCCCCCGGCACATGTGGCGCTTGCGCCCGAAACCGGGGCTGCGGAGGACCTCGAACCCGGCATCCGACAGCGCCTGGCGGACATGGCCCGCGGCGGTATAGGTGGCGAACGTGCCCCCCGGCGCGGTATGCGCGCCCACCTCGGCCATCACGTCCGCGCCCCACATCTGCGGGTTCTTGGCCGGAGAGAATCCGTCCAGGAACCATGCATCCGCCGCGGCCCGCCACGCGGGCAAGGTCCGGCGCACATCGCCCAGGACCACGGTCAGCGCGACCTGTCCCACGCGGATCACCCCCTGCCCCCACCCGTCGCGCAGCTGCGCCGCCAGCGCCGACAGGTCGGGAAAGGCGGCATGCGCCTGCTCCAGCTGGACGCGGCTCATCGGAAAGGCCTCGAAGCTGGTCATCCGCACGGGCACCGTCGCCACCTGCGCCAGCGCCAATGCGTTCAGACCAGTGCCGAACCCCGTCTCGGCCACGTGGAACCCCGGCCTCAGCCGCGCGGGCAGGTCGTTGCCCGCAAGGAAGACGTGCCGCGTCTCCTCTAGCCCGCCGCCCAGGCTGAAATAGGGGTCGTCGAACTGCTGTGACACGGGAACGCCCCCATCGCGCCAGTCCAGCGCAGGCTCGTCATCGGGGCGGGGATGGGCTAGGTCGCTCATGACGCATCTGTCGGGAAAGGACGCGGCTTTGGCAAGGGTGATCCATGTGGCGGGGGCCGGCGTCTTCGGGCTGGCCTGTGCCTGGGCGTTGATCCGGCGCGGCGCGCGGGTCACCGTGTTCGAGGCCGCGACCATCGGCGCAGGATCCTCGGGCGGCCATGTGGGCGCCCTGGCCCCCCATGCGCCCGACCCCTGGAACATCAAGAAACAGCTGCAGCTGGACAGCCTTCTGGCCGCCCCCGCCTTCTGGGCCAGCGTCGAACTGGCCTCCCGCCTGCCCACGGGTTACGCCCGCACCGGCCGCCTGCAACCCGTGCCCGACATGGATACCGCCGCCCGCCTGCCCGACCGCATCGCGGCCGCCGCGCGCCAGTGGCCCGCCGCCATGGGCATGGCGCTGACCCGCGACCCCCAGGGCCCGCTGATCCCGCCCAGCCCCACCGGCCTGTGGCTGACCGACGGGCTGACCGCCCGCCTGAACCCCCGCGCCGCCCTGCAGGCCCTGGCCGCGGCGATCCGCGCCGGGGGCGGCCAGATCCATGAACATACGCCGGCCCCCGACGCCCACGCCCCCACGATCTGGGCCACGGGCACGCCGGGACTTGTGGCGCTGAACAGCGCGCTGGACCGCAAGATCGGTCAGGGGGTCAAGGGTCAGTCGCTGCTTCTCTCCCACGCCGCCCCGGACAGCCCTCAGGTCTTTGCCGACGGGCTGCACATCGTGCCCCATGCGGACGGCACCACGGCCATAGGCTCGACCTCGGAAAACACCTACGACACCGTACACCCCGATCATCAGGCCCAGGACCTGCTGGCCCGCGCCGTCGCGATCTGCCCGGCGCTGGCCGATGCACCCGTCCTCGACATCTGGGCCGGCCTGCGCCCCCGCGCCCGCTCGCGCGCGCCGGTGCTGGCCCCGTGGCCCGGCCGCCCCGGCCACCTGATCGTCAATGGCGGATTTAAGATCGGCTTCGGCATGGCCCCGCTGATCGCCGACCTGACCGCACAGATCCTTCTGGACGACCGCCGGGACATCCCCGACCTCTTCGCCCTGCCCTGAGATTTCTCCTTTGCCCAAATACCCCGGGGGAGTCCGCAGGACGGGGGGCGGCGCCCCCCTGCCCGCTTGCCACCTGCGCGCGCCCCGCGCACACTCCCCCCGAACCAGCCGGAGCCCGCGATGACCCGCCTCGACCATGCCTTCACCGCTATCGATGCCGCCAATGCCCAGGATCCGAACCTGGACGACGGCAAGCCTGCGAACCTCCTCTATGGCCAGCGCATGACGGCGGAACAGCAGCGCCTGTTCCCCGACGCCGACGACGTTCTGCGCATCGCCTGCCGCGGCCAGCATGTCGAACGCTGGCTGCTGCCGCGGGCCGACTATCCGATGAACCGCCCCGGCTATCTGGCCTGGCGCCAGGAACAGGGCCGCCGTCACGCGGATCGCATCGCCGGCATCATGGCCGATGCGGGCTATGACGCCGATGACATCGACCGCGCCCGCAAGATGCTGACGAAACAGGGCATCAAGCGCGACCCCCAGGTGCAGGCGCTGGAGGATGTGATCTGCTTCACCTTCATCCGCTGGTATCTGGGCGACTTCATGGCCGAACAGCCCGATCACAAGATCCCCCGCATCATCGAGAAGACCGCCCGCAAGATGTCGGCCGAGGCCCGCGCTCGCGCCTTGGCCGAATTCCCCATGCCCGCGGCGCTGGCCCAATATTTCCACGACGCCGATCAGCCGCAGACCCTGTCGCGCGCCGTCATCGTCTCGCATGGTCAGCCCGGCGACCCCGCCCCCCAGCAGGCCGCCATCGAGGCGCTGGCCGCCCAGGTCGCGGCCCACGCCCCCGGCGTCGAGGTCCTGGGCGCGACCTTGGCCGACCCCGACGCCCTGCCCCGCACCTGCCGCAGCGACTGCATCATCTATCCGATGTTCATGGCCGAGGGCTGGTTCACCGGCGTCGAACTGCCCCGCCGCCTGACCCAGGCCGGCGCGCCGGGCGCGCATATCATGCGCCCCTTCGGCACCGATCCGGGCCTCGACGCGCTGGTCGTCGAAAAGGCGCGGCAGGCGGCGGAGACGCAGGGCTGGGCGCTGTCCGACACGACGCTGCTGCTGTCGGCGCATGGATCGCAGCGCGGACAGGCCAGCCATGACATCACCATGGCGCTGGCCGCCCGCATCGCGCCGCATTTCGCCCGCGTCGTCGCGGGCTTCGTCGAGCAGGAGCCCTTCATCGCCGACGCCGCCCGCGACCTCGACCGCGCCATCAGCCTGCCGCTGTTCGCACTGCGCGCCGAACATGTGCTGGACGACCTGCCGCAGGCGCTGGATCAGGCGGGCTTCACCGGCCCGCGCCTGGACCCGGTGGGCCTGGCCCCCGAAGTGCCCGCGATGATCGCAGCCTCCATCGCCCGAGAAGTTTCAAGCTTGAAATGATTTCGGACCCGTGCCAGCCTGCATCGCAGGAGGTGGCACGGGATGAAGATTCTCTGTCTGGGCGGCGGGCCTGCGGGCCTTTACTTCGCGATCTCGATGAAGCTGCGCGATCCGTCGCATGACGTCACCGTGCTGGAGCGCAACGGCGCGGGCGACACCTTCGGATGGGGCGTGGTGCTGTCCGACGACGCCCTGTCGCGGCTGCAGAAGAACGACCCGCCCTCGGCCCAGGCGATCCGCGATCACTTCATCTACTGGGACGACATCGCTGTCATCCGCGACGGCCACCGGCAGGTCTCGGGCGGGCACGGTTTCGCGGGCATCGGGCGGCGTCAGCTGCTGATCCTGCTGCAGGAACGGGCGCGGGAACTGGGCGTGGACCTGCAGTTCCGGACCGAGTTTCAGACCGCTGAACATTATCGCCGCGACTATGACCTGGTCGTTGCCTGCGACGGGCTGAACAGCAAGGTCCGGGCCGAATATGCAGACGTGTTCCGCCCCGACATCGACATGCGCCGCTGCAAGTTCGTCTGGCTTGGCACGAAACAGAAATTCGACGACGCCTTCACCTTCATCTTCGAAAAGACGCCGCAGGGCTGGCTCTGGGCGCATGTCTACTCCTTCGATGCCGACACCGCGACCTTCATCGTGGAATGCGCGCAAGAGACCTGGGACGCGATGGGCTTTGAAGCCATGTCCAAGGAGCAGATCGTCGAGACCTGCCGCGCGGTCTTCGCGGACCATCTGGGCGGGCACGACCTGATGTCGAACGCGGCGCATCTGCGCGGCTCGGCCGTCTGGATGAACTTTCCCCGCGTCATCTGCGACCGCTGGTATCATGAGAACGTCGTGCTGATGGGCGATGCGGCGGCGACGGGGCATTTCTCGATCGGGTCCGGCACGCGGCTGGCCTTGGACAGCGCCATCGCGCTGGCCGATTACCTGCATTCCGAACGCGACCTGCCCCGCGCCTTCGAACGCTATCAGGAGGAACGGCGCGTCGAGGTGCTGCGCCTGCAATCGGCGGCCCGCAACAGCTTGGAGTGGTTCGAGGAGGTCGAGCGTTACCTGGACCTGGACCCCATCCAGTTCACCTATTCCCTGCTGACCCGCAGCCAGCGCATCGGGCACGAGAACCTTCGCCTGCGCGACCCCGATTGGGTGCGCGAGGCCGAGGACTGGTTCCAACGGCAGGCCGGCGGCCAGCCGGGCCGCGCGCCGATCTTCGCGCCCTTCCGCCTGCGCGACATGGCGCTGAAGAACCGCATCGTCGTCTCGCCCATGGCGCAGTACAAGGCGCAGGACGGCTGCCCGACCGACTGGCACCTGGTCCATTACGGCGAACGCGCCAAGGGCGGCGCGGGCCTGGTCTTCACCGAGATGACATGCGTCAGCCCTGAGGGCCGCATCACGCCGGGCTGTCCGGGCCTCTACGCGCCCGAGCATCAGGCGGCCTGGCGGCGGATCACCGATTTCGTCCATGCCGAGACTGATGCCAGGATCTGCTGCCAGATCGGCCATTCGGGCCGCAAGGGCTCCACCCGCATCGGGTGGGAGGGGATGGACCAGCCGCTGGCGGAGGGCAACTGGCCGATCATGGCGGCCTCCGCCCTGCCCTGGTCCGACCGCAATGCCGTCCCGCAGGAGATGACCCGCGCCGACATGGAGGCGGTGACCCAGCAGTTCGTGACCGCCACCCGCATGGCCGATGCGGCGGGTTTCGACATGATCGAACTGCATGCGGCGCATGGCTATCTGCTGTCGGGCTTCCTGTCGCCGGTGTCGAACCGGCGCTCGGATGACTATGGCGGCGGCCTGGAGAACCGCCTGCGCTGGCCGCTGGAGGTGTTCGCCGCCATGCGCGCCGTCTGGCCGCAGGACAGGCCGATGTCGGTGCGCATCTCGGCCACGGACTGGACCGAGGACGGCGTGACGCCCGACGAATCGGTCGCCATCGCGCAGGCTTTCCATGCGGCGGGGGCGGATATCATCGACGTGTCCGCGGGGCAGACGACGCCCGATGCGCGGCCCGTCTATGGGCGGATGTTCCAGACGCCGTTTTCCGACCGCATCCGCAACCAGGCGGGGCTGGCCACGATGGCGGTGGGCAACATCACCGATGCCGATCAGGCCAACGGCATCCTGATGGCCGGGCGCGCCGATCTGGTTGCCATCGGGCGGCCGCATCTGGCCGATCCCTATTGGACGCTGCATGCGGCGACGGCGCTTGGCGATGGGGCGGACTGGCCCCTGCCCTATCACGCGGGCCGCGATCAGGCGCGCCGCCTGGCCGCCAAGCAGGCCGAGGAGATCCGCGCATGACCCGCGTCCTGATCACCGGCGGCGGCAGCGGCACCGGCGCCGACATGGCCCGCGCCTTTGCCGCCCAGGGCCATGAGGTCGTCATCACCGGCCGTGATGCCGCGCGGCTTGAGGCGGTGGCGGGCGGCCTGATCCGCGCCGTGCCGGGCGATGTCAGCGACGAGGATCAGGTCCGCCGCATCTTCGACGCCGCCGGCCCCTGCCAGGTGGTCATCGCCAATGCCGGCATCGCCGAGGCCGCGCCCTTTGCCCGCACCACGCTGGACCAGTTCAGCCGCATCATGGCGGTCAACCTGACGGGCGTCTTCCTGACCTTTCGGCAGGCGCTGTCGCAGATGGGACCGGGGGGGCGGTTGATCGCGGTGTCCTCGGCCGCGGGGCTGCGGGGGGCGGCCTATGCTTCGGCCTATGCGGCCAGCAAGCATGGGGTGATGGGGCTGGTGCGGTCGATCGCGTTGGAGGTGGCGTCGAAGCGGATCACCGCCAACGCCATCTGCCCCAGCTATCTGGACACCGAGATGACCGGACGCACGCTGGACGGGATCATGGCCAAGACGGGGCGCGACCGCGACGCGGCGCTGGCCGCGCTGACCGCCCGAAACCCGCAGGGCCGCCTGATCGCGCCCGCCGAGGTGACCGGCGCGGCGCTGTGGCTGGCCTCGGACGCGGCGGCGGGGGTGAACGGACAGGCCATCGTCCTGGACGGAGGCGAGAGCGCATGACCGACCTGTCCAAGCGGCGACTGAAGACCTGGATCCGCCTTCTGGGCGTCACGCGGGGGGCCGAGAACCACCTGCGCGACTATCTGCGCCGCGCGCATGGCACGACCCTGCCCCGCTTCGACGTGATGGCGGCGCTGTGGCGCAGGCGCGAGGGCGTGACCATGTCCGAGCTGTCGCGCCTGCTGCTGGTGTCGAACGGCAATGCCACGGCGGTCGTCGACCGGCTGGAGGCCGACGGCATGGTCCGCCGCGAGGCCGAGAACGGCGACCGACGCCGCATCCGCGTGCGCCTGACGCCCGAAGGCCTGGAGGCGTTCGAGATCATGGCCCTGGGCCATGAGGCCGAGGTCGACGCGATCCTGGGTCGATTGTCCGAAACCGATCTGGAGGCGCTGCGCGACATCCTGTCCCGCGCCGGGAGGCCCGAATGAAACTTGTCCCCATGGCCGATCTGGCGCCCGAACATTTCCTGTGGGAGGTCACGGACCGCGTCGCGGTGATCCGCCTGAACCGCCCCGAACGCAAGAACCCCCTGACCTTCGACAGCTATGCCGAACTGGGTGCCTGTTTCCGGCGGCTGGCGCACGCGTCGGACGTGGATGTGGTGGTGCTGGCCTCGAATGGCGGGAATTTCTGTTCGGGCGGTGACGTGCGTGAGATCATCGGCCCGCTGGTCGGCATGGAGATGCCGCAGCTCTTGGCCTTCACCCGCATGACCGGAGAGCTGGTCCGCGCGATGATCCATTGCGGCAAGCCGGTGATCGCCGCGGTCGAGGGGGTCTGCGTCGGCGCGGGCGCGATCATGGCCATGGCCAGCGACCTGCGGCTGGCGGCACCGTCCGCCAAAGCCGCGTTCCTGTTCACGAAGGTGGGGCTTGCGGGCTGCGACATGGGCGCCTGCGCGATGCTGCCGCGTATCGTGGGACAGGGGCGCGCGGCGGAGCTTCTCTACACCGGCCGCGTGCTGCGCGCCGAGGAGGGCGAGCGGTGGGGGTTCTGGAACAGCCTGCATGACGACGTCTTTGCCGCCGCGATGGATCTGGCGCGGGCGATCGCGGCGGGGCCTGTCTGGGCGCATGGCATCACCAAGACGCAGCTGTTGCAGGAATGGACCATGGGTCTGGACCAGGCGATCGAGGCCGAGGCGCAGGCCCAGGCCATCTGCATGACCACGCGCGATTTCGAGCGGGCCTATCGGGCCTTCGTCGCCAAGCAGACGCCGGTCTTCGAGGGCAATTGAGGGCGCCGGGGCTCTGCCCCGGACCCCGGGATATTTGGGTGAAGAAGACGATGGATCGCAGCTTTCTGGACTGGCCGTTCTTCGAGGACAGGCATCGCGCGCTGGCCCAGGGGCTGGAGGACTGGGCCCTGGGCGCGCTGCCGGTGGATCACGGCGATGTGGACGGGGCCTGCCGGGGCCTGGTGCGGGCGCTTGGCGATAGCGGCTGGCTGGCGCATTCGGGGGGCGAGCCGCTGGACGTGCGCGCGCTGTGCCTGATCCGCGAGACGCTGGCGCGCCATGACGGGCTGGCCGATTTCGCCTTTGCCATGCAGGGCCTAGGCATGGGGGCGGTGACGCTGTTCGGCAGCCCGGTTCAGCGGGAATGGCTGGCACGGACGCGGGCGGGCCGGGCGATTTCGGGCTTTGCGCTGACCGAGCCTGCGTCCGGGTCGGACGTGGCGCGGCTGGCGACCACGGCGCGCCGGGATGGCGACGGGTGGGTGCTGGACGGGGAGAAGACCTATATCTCGAATGGCGGGATCGCGGATGTCTATGTGATCGTCGCGCGGACCGGGGAGGCCCCGGGTGCGCGGGGGCTGTCGGCCTTCCTGCTGCCTACGGACACGCCGGGGCTGGAGGTGGTCGGGCGCATCGACGTGATGGCCCCCCATCCGCTGGCGCATCTGCGGCTGACGGGGGTGCGGTTGCCGGGGGAGGCGCTGATCGGGCAGCCGGGACAGGGGTTCCGCATCGCCATGACGGTGCTGGATCATTTCCGCCCCACGGTCGGGGCTGCGGCCCTGGGCTTCGCGCGCCGGGCACTGGACGAGGCGCTGGCGCGGGTGCGCTCGCGCCAGATCCAGGGCGCGCCGATGGCCGAGCTGCAGATGGTCCAGGGGCATCTGGCCGACATGGCGCTGAAGATCGACGCCGCCGCCCTGCTGATCTATCGCGCAGCCTGGGCCAAGGACCAGGGCGCGCCCCGCGTCACGCGCGAGGCGGCGATGGCCAAGCTGTACGCCACCGAGATCGCGCAGGAGG
Source organism: Paracoccus haeundaensis (assembly GCF_006239215.1). Lineage (NCBI taxonomy): Bacteria > Pseudomonadati > Pseudomonadota > Alphaproteobacteria > Rhodobacterales > Paracoccaceae > Paracoccus > Paracoccus haeundaensis. Next base: position 51,781 of record NZ_VDDC01000024.1, on the reverse strand, counting down.
TCATCGACCAGGCCGTGCAGCTGCATGGCGGCGACGGCGTGCGCACCGGCAGCACGGTCGAGAGCCTGTACCGCGAGATCCGCGCCCTGCGCATCTATGAGGGGGCCAGCGACGTGCAGCGCGTCGTCATCGCCCGCAGCATCCTGGAGGGCGCATGACCTATACCCGTACCATTCCCATCGAGTTCTGCCACTGCGACCCGGCGGGGATCGTCTTCTATCCCCGCTATGCGGAGATGGTGAACCACATGGTGGAGAACTTCTTTCTGGAGGTCGTGGGGCATGGCTTTGGCCCGATGATGGCGGCCGGCCAGGGCATGCCCACCGTCGCGCTGGAGATGGCGTTCCGCAAGCCCGCGCGGCTTGGCGACCGGCTGGACTGGACGCTGGTGGTCGAGCATCTGGGCCGGTCCAGCGCGCGGTTCCTGGTCCGCGGCGAGGACCGGGTGGAGGCGCGGACCACGGTGGTCTGGATGGACCGCGACTTCACCCCCTCGCCCTGGCCCGACGCCATGCGACAGACCCTGGAGGCGCATCATGCATGAACCCCTGCATCCGGCGACGTGGAAGCGCGCCTCGGGCTATGCCAACGGCATCATGGCGCGGGGGCGGATGATCTTTACCGGCGGGCTGGTGGGCTGGGACGCGGATCAGGTCTTTCAGACCGACGATTTCGCGGGCCAGGTCCGGCAGGTGCTGGAGAACATCGTGGCGGTCCTGGCCGAGGGCGGCGCGGGGCCGCAGCATCTGGTGCGGCTGACCTGGTACGTCACCGACAAGCACGAATATCTGGGCGCGCTGCGCGAGGTGGGGGCGGCCTATCGCGACGTGATCGGGCGGCATTACCCGGCCATGGCGCTGGTGCAGGTCGTGGCGCTGGTCGAGGACCGCGCCAAGGTCGAGATCGAGGCCACCGCCGTGGTGCCGGAATAGGGGGACGATCATGCTGGGACCAAGCGGGCACGAGGACAGCTTCACGCGCGACAACCTGCCCCCGCCGGAGGCCTGGCCGCGGATCGACCTGTCCGGATACGACTATCCCGACTGGCTGAACGCGGGGGCCGAGCTGACCGACCGCATGGTCGATCGCGGGTTCGGCGACCGGGTCGCCCTGGTCGGCAACGGGCGGGCGCGGACCTACAAGGAGCTGTCGGACTGGACCAACCGGCTGGCCTATGCGCTGGTCGCGGATTATGGGCTGCGGCCGGGCAACCGGGTGCTGATCCGGTCGGCCAACAACCCTGCGATGGTCGCCTGCTGGCTGGCCGCGACCAAGGCGGGGGCGGTGGTCGTGAACACCATGCCCATGCTGCGCGCCAAGGAGCTGTCCCAGATCATCGACAAGGCACAGGTGACCCATGCGCTGTGCGACACGCGGCTGATGGATGAGCTGGTGGCGGCGGCCAAGGGGTCGGCGACGCTGACGACGGTGGTGGGGTTCGACGGCACCGCGAACCATGATGCGGAGCTGGACCGGGCGGCGCTGACGAAGCCCGTGCGGTTCGAGGCGGTGCGGACCGGGCGGGATGACGTGGCGCTGCTGGGGATGACGTCGGGTTCGACGGGCGAGCCCAAGGCCACGATGCATTTCCACCGCGACCTGCTGATCATCGCCGACGGCTATGCGCGCGAGGTTCTGGGGGTGACGCCGGACGATGTCTTCGTGGGCTCGCCGCCGCTGGCGTTCACGTTTGGGCTGGGCGGGCTGGCGGTGTTCCCGCTGCGCTTTGGGGCCAGCGCGGTGCTGCTGGAGAACGCCTCGCCCCCGAACATGATCGAGATCATCGAACGCCACCGCGCCACGATCTGCGTGACCGCGCCCACGGCGTACCGGGTGATGCTGCGCGCGATGGACCAGGGGGCGGACCTGTCCAGCCTGCGCGTGGCGATCAGCGCGGGCGAAACCCTGCCCGCCCCGATCTGGCAGGACTGGCACGACCGCACCGGCAAGCCGATGCTGGACGGGATCGGCGCGACCGAGATGCTGCACATCTTCTTGACCAACCGGCTGGACGACAGCCATCCGGGCTGCACCGGCCGGCCCGTGCAGGGATACCGCGCGCGGATCGTGGACGATGCGGGACAGGAGGTGCCGCGCGGAGAGATGGGGCGGCTGGCGGTGATCGGGCCGACCGGCTGCCGCTATCTGAACGATGCGCGGCAGGCGGAGTATGTGCAGGGCGGCTGGAACCTGACCGGCGACACCTTCTGGCAGGATGATGACGGGCGGTTCCATTTCGCGGCGCGCTGCGACGACATCATCGTGTCGTCGGGCTACAACATCGCGGGGCCGGATGTGGAGGCGGCACTGCTGGCGCATGCGGACGTGCTGGAATGCGCGGTGATCGGCGCGCCGGACCTTGAGCGCGGCCAGATCGTCGAGGCGCATGTGGTGCTGGCCCCCGGCGTCGCCCCCGACACCGCGACTGCGGAGCGGCTGCAGCGGCATGTTAAGGACGTGATCGCGCCCTTCAAATATCCCCGCCGTGTGGTCTTCTGCGCGGCCCTGCCCAAGACCCAGACCGGCAAGATCCAGAGGTTCAGGCTGAAGCAATGAGTATCGACCCTGCACAGGAAGGCGCGCGCATGTCCTTCGACGGGCGCATGTCCTATGGCGATTATCTGGGGCTGGACCGGCTGCTGACATCGCAAGCTCCGCTGTCGGATGCGCATGACGAGATGCTGTTCATCATCCAGCACCAGACGTCCGAATTGTGGATGAAGCTGGCTTTGCTGGAGATGGGAGCGGCGCGCGACCGGATCGCTGCGGGCAATCTGCGGCCCGCCTTCAAGATGCTGACCCGCGTGGCGCGGATCATGGAGCAGCTGAATTCAGCCTGGGACGTTTTGCGCACCATGACGCCGTCGGAGTATTCGACCTTTCGCCCCGCGCTGGCCGAAAGCAGCGGGTTCCAATCGCATCAGTACCGGATGATCGAATTCGTCGCGGGCAACCGCAACATGGCGATGATCGCGCCTCATGCGCATCGTCCCGACCTGGCCGAGGCGCTGCGGGCGGAGGCCGCGCGGCCGTCGCTCTATGACGAGGTTCTGGGGCGGCTGCGGGCGGCGGGGTTCGACGTGGCGGCACGCACGTCGCTGGACGCGCCCCATGCGCCGGACGCGGCGGCGCGGGCGGCCTGGGCGGCGGTCTATCGCGATCCGGGCCGCTATTGGGAGCTTTATGAGCTGGCCGAGAAGCTGGTCGATTTCGAGGATTACTTCCGCCGCTGGCGGTTCAACCATGTGACGACGGTGGAGCGGATCATCGGCTTCAAGCGCGGATCGGGGGGCACGTCGGGGGTGAACTATCTGCGGCGGATGCTGGATGTGGTGCTGTTCCCCGACCTGTGGGAGCTGCGGACCGAGCTGTGAGCGGGGCGGACGGCCGCGCCTGACCGGCCCTGACGGGCCGGGGTCGCGGCCGTCGGTGGCGCCCGGACCTGCGGTCCGGGCGCGGTCGGTCCTGTGGGTCAGGCGGCGGGGCCGTAATAGGCGTAGCTGCCGGCGGCGGTGAAGCCGAGGCTGGCATAGGTGGCCTGCGCCGTGGTGTTCGCGCGGCTGACGGCCAGGCCGATGCGTGTGGCACCGAGATCCTGCGCCCAAGCGGCGGCTTGGCGCATCATCCAGCCGGCGAGACCCTGGCGGCGGAAGGCAGGCAGGACTTCGACGGCGTGGACCATGGCGGTGCGGTCATGCAACGCGACGAAGCCTGCGCCTGCGGCGCGGTCCCGGATGCGGCCCAAAAGCGCGGCCTTGGGCAGGGGCACGCGGTCGATCACGGCCTGTCTTGCGGGGGTGATGTTACCCGCGCCCCAGATCTGGCGCTGGATCGCCAAGGGGGGCCAGATCGCGAAGGCGGTGACGGGCGGGATCGGCCGGTCGGTCAGCGCAGCGATGGGCGCGGCCATGACCTGGGTTGGGATATGCGCGCCAAGCCCCCGCGCGGTCAGGGCGGCGATCAGGTCCGTGTCGTCATCCCAGGCCCGGAACAGCGGCGGCTGGCCCCATGCGGCATGCCGGGCGCAGGCGGCGTCGATGTCGGCATCGCCCCACGGACCGACTGCGATGGCCGAGCTGACGCGCCCGCCCGCCCCTGCGCCCCGCCCGACCAGGAAGCCGCCGCAGCGGACGGTCTCGAACGCGGGCCAGGTCGCCTCGAAGGCGGCGGCCAGATCGGGGTCGGGCCTCACAACCCGATGCGTCCGCGCAGAGCGGCCATGGCCTGATCGACGCGGGCGGCATCCAGGCCCCGCACGACCAGGTTGGTGCCCCAACCCGTATCGTCACGGAACGGATACGACCCCAAAGACAGGTCGGCATATTCGGCGGCGACGGCCTTCAGGTCCTCGGCCACCTCACTTTCGCCGCGGCGGACCTCGACAGTTAGGGATTGCACGGGGCGGCCCACGGGCAGCTGCGGGATCAGCCAGGCGACCATGGCGCGGAACACCTCGGGGACGCCCGCCATCACATGGGTCGCACCGATCGAGAAGCCGGGCGCGGCCGACACGGCATTGTCGATCAGCGTCGCGCCCACGGGGATGCGGGCCATGCGCAGGCGGTTCTCGTTCAGCTCGACCCCCATGCGGTCGCAGCGCTCCTGCAGCAGAGTGCGGGCGGTGGGGTTGACCTCGACCGTGGTGCCATGGGCGGCGGCCACGGCATCGGCGGTGATGTCGTCATGCGTGGGCCCGATGCCACCGGAGGTGAACAGCAGGTCGTATGCCCCGCCCAGGGTCCGGTCCAGTGCGCGGATCGCGTCCACGATGCGGTCGGTGTCGTCGGCCACCACGCGGATCTCCTGAAGGTCGATGCCGGTGGCGGTCAGCACCTGGGCCAGGTGATGGGCGTTCCCTTCGCGGGTGCGGCCGGACAGGATCTCGTCGCCGATGACCAGGATGGCGGCTGTGGGGTTGTCGGACTGCATCAGGCTCTCCCTTGGGTGTCGCGCCCCATCTATGCCCGCAGCCGGGGCTGGAACAAGTGGGCGCGCGTCTCTATCTAGGGCGGCAGACAGAAAGGATCAGCGATGGACGAAGGCCGTATCACGAGGGAAGGCATCCGCCTGCACATGCCCGGGGATTTCGCAGGCATGCGGGCGGCGGGCGCCCTGGCCGCACGGATCCTGGACGAGGTGGGGCCGATGGTCGCACCGGGCGTCACCACCGGCGCGCTGGACGATTTCATCCGGGGTCGGGTGACGGAGCTGGGCGCGACCTCGGCCACGATCGGCTATCGCGGGTACCAGCATGCCAGCTGCATCAGCGTGAACCACGTGGTCTGTCACGGCATCCCCGGCGACAAGAGCCTCAAGGACGGCGATATCCTGAACATCGACGTGACGGTCATCCTGGACGGCTGGTTCGGCGATACCAGCCGGATGTACGTGGCGGGCAAGCCGTCGCTCAAGGCGCAGCGGCTGCTGCAGGTGACCCATGACGCGCTGATGAAGGGGATCGAGGCCGTGCGCCCCGGCGCGACCTTCGGCGACATCGGCGCGGCCATCCAGACCTATGCGGAAGAACGGCGCATGTCGGTCGTGCGCGACTTCTGCGGGCACGGGATCGGGCGGGTGTTCCATTCGCCGCCCAACGTGCTGCATTTCGGACGCCCGGGAAAAGGCCCGGTGCTGGAGGAGGGCATGTTCTTCACGATCGAGCCGATGATCAACCTGGGCCGCCCGGAAACCAAGGTCCTGGCCGATGACTGGACGGCGGTGACGCGCGACAAGTCGCTCTCGGCGCAGTTCGAACATTCGATCGGCGTGACGGCCGACGGTTGCGAGATCTTTACCCCTTCGGACCGGTTCTTCCCCGAACTGGCATGATCGATTGCGTCCCGCGGTGGCCGGGGGCGCTCCGCCCCCCGGACCCCCCGGAGGTCGCAATCATTCATTGGTTATGAAAACACCGCAAGGCGTCCTCCGCCCCAGGGGGTCCGGGGGTGGAACCCCCCGGCACCGCGCGGGACGCAAAATTCAGGCGCGGCCGGACGCCGCCGACAAAAGCGACGGATCGATCCCTTGCGCCCGCAGCGCGCGCTGCCACTTGTCCTCGTGCGACAGATCAAAAATCAGGTCCTCGGCGCCATCTCCGGTCAACCAGCCATTGGCCAGCATCTCGGTCTCCAGCTGCCCCGGCCCCCAGCCTGCATAGCCAAGCGCCAGAACCGCAGGGTCCGGGCCATAGCCCTGCGCCAGTTCGACCAGGATGTCGCGCGTCGTGGTCATTGCCAGCGCTTGGCCGATCCGCAAGCGGCCCTCGGGGTCCTGCCCGTGTTCGGCCACCTTGTGCAGCACGAATCCCCTGCCCGGCTCGACCGGGCCGCCAAAGCGAACCTCGATCGGCCGCGCATCCTCCTCGGCCTCGATGCCCAGCTGGTCCAGCAGATCGCCAAAGCCGATCTCGGGCAGCGGGCGATTCAGCACCAGCCCCATCGCCCCCTCGTCGGAATGCGCGCAGACCAACACCACGGACCGCTCGAAACGCGGATCGCTCATGCCGGGCATGGCGATCAGGATCTTGCCGGTCAGGTTGCGGTCTTGGGCGGAATCACCGGTGATGCTGGTCATCATGTCTCCTTTTCATGACAGATCGGCACTGGGGCGGGATGTTGCAAGGCTTGCGCGGAATTGTGACTTTCCGCCCCCGCTGCGCGGGCGCTAGGACAAGGGCATGACACATTTCCCCCGCCCGCTTCTTGCCACCGCCCTGGTGCTTGTCCTGACCGGACCCGCCATCGCCCAGGACGACCTGCCGCCCGGCCTGCGCGGCGCACAGCTGCTGCCCGGATGGACCGAACCCGGCGGCGCGCGCATTCTGGCGTTGGAACTGTTGCTGGAGCCGGGCTGGAAGACCTACTGGCGCAGCCCCGGCGACACCGGCCTGCCGCCCCAGCTGGACTGGGCGGGGTCACGGAACCTGTCCCATGTCACCCTGCACTGGCCCGCGCCCCAGGCCATCCGATCCGGAGAGACGCTGGAGATGGGCTATCACGACCGCCTCGTGCTGCCCCTGACCGCCCATCCGCAGGACCCCGGCAAGCCCGTCGACATCGCCGCCCAGATCGATCTGGGCCTGTGCGAGAACATCTGCGTCCCCGTGCACCTTGAACTGCAGGCGCCGCCCGTGGGCACGCAGTCGGACCCGGTGATCGCCAGCGCCCTTGCAGCGGAGCCGCAGCGCCTGGACGGCAACCCCGCCTGCGAGGTGACGCCACTGGCAGACGGGCTGCGCGTCGCGATGGACCTGCCGCAGGGCCCGGCCACGCTGGCCGCGGTCGAACTGACCGACAATCCGCAGGTCTGGGTCTCGGCGGCGGACATCCTGCCCGGACCCACGGGCCCCCAGGCAGTGGTCGAGATGGTCGCCCCCTCGGGCAAGCCCTTCGATCTGGACCATGACGCGCTGCGCCTGACGGTGATCCCCGCCGATGGGGGACGGGCGACCGAAACCACCGGCTGCGCCGCGGACTAGGCCCATGCGCGGCGCCCCCGCCGGACCTGCGCCAGGGTCGCCCCCGCCATGATCGCCGCCAGCATCGCCAGATAGGCCAGCAGCGCGCCCCCCGCCCCCGGCCACCCGCCGGGCGCGGCCAAGCCCATCGCGGGCAGCACCGTCACCGGCCCCAGGATCAGCACCAGCCCCGCGACGGCCGCGATCACCGCGCGGCGCATCACGACGCGCACCGGCCCGGCCCGCAGGCTGCGGCGAAAGGCCCGGCGGGCGCGGGCCAGATCGTCGCCCGCGACCAGCACGGCCGGCACCACCAGCAGCACCAGTACCATCCCGAACCCCAGCCCATAGGCCAGCGTGACCACCGTGGGCTTGAGGAACAGCGCCTGCGACGAACGTTCGTACAACAGCGGGGCCAGGCCTAGGACCGTGGTGGCCGTGGTCAGCAGCACGGGGCGGAACCGGTCGGCGACCGCATCGACAATCGCGGGCCGCAGGGCCCGGGTGGCCCGGTATTCGTCGATGGTCGAGATCAGCACGATGGAATCGTTGATGATGATCCCCGACATGCCGATCAGGCCCACCACGGAAAACAGGCTCAGCGGCAGGCCCCAGGCCGCATGCCCCCAGACCGCGCCGATCAGCCCGAAGGGGATGACCGACATCACCACCAGGGGTCGTGTCCAGCTGGCAAAGATCCACGCCAGCACCATGTAGATGCCGGTCAGCGCCAGCGCGAAGCCGATCAGCGCCTCGGACAGGAACGCGCGCTCCTGCTGGGCCAGGCCGGTGACGTCATAGGTCACACCGAACTGCGCGGCGATGTCGGGCAGCAGGCGGGTCTGCAGGTCGGCGGTGATCGCCGCCGCCCGCGCCGGATCGTCGCCCGAGATGTCGCCGGTGACCTCGATCATCCGCTCGCCGTTCTCGCGGCGGACGACCGAGAAGCCCGCCTCGGTGCTGACCGACACGATGTCGCCCAAGGGCACCCAGGCCCCGGACGCGGTGCGCATCTGCATCCGGTCCAGGAAATCGGCGCGTCGGTCATCCTCGGCCAGTTCCACGGTGATGGCGCCGGTGCGGGTGCCCTCGGGCCAGGTTGCGGCCTCGATCCCGCCAAGGCGCTGGCGCAGCTCGCGCGCAAGCCCGTCGGTGGTAAAGCCCAGGGCCTCGCCCTGGGGCGTCAGGCGCAGCGCCAGCTCGTCCTTGTCGTAATCCAGGCTGTCCTCCAGCGCCGAGACCTCGGGCGCCTCGGCCAGCCGCGCCTTCAGCGCCTCGGCGGCGGCCTTCAGCGTCGCGGCATCCGCGCCGGTCATCAGCACCGAGATGGCATCGCCCCCCGGCCCCGACCGCCCGCCGCGAAAGCTGATCGTTTCCAGCTGAGGGTCGGTGGGCATGGCCTCCTGCAAGGCGGCGACCAGCTCGAAGCTGGAATAGGGGCGGAAATCGGGGTCGATCAGCTCCATCTGGACGGCGCCCAGCAGGTCGGCATCCTTAGTCTCGGCCCCCGGCAGGGGACGGCCCGCATTGCCGCCGACCTGGGTCATCACGTGGGTCAGCGGGCTGATGCCAAATTCTGCCTCATATTCGGCCGCGACCCGGTCCACCGCGTCCTGCACCAGTCCCATGACGCGCAGGGTGTCGTCGCGGGTGGCCCCCTCCAGCATGGCGAAATTGCCCGACACACTGCCCTGTTCGGGCGAATCGAAGAACCGCCACGGCACCGACCCGCTGATCAGCGCCGCCGTGGACCAGGAAAAGCCCACCATGACCAGCGCCAGCACCGGATAGCGGGCGACAAGCACCAGACGCGCCAGCGGGCGCAGAACGCCCGCCACGAACCGGTCCAGCCAGCGGTTCACGACGACCGACGGCCGGTCGTACCAGCGGTCCTTGCCGTGATGGGCCAGCGCATGCGCCATGTGGTTGGGCAGGATCAGGAAACATTCGATCAGCGATGCCGTCAGCACCAGAATGACGGTCAGCGGAATGTCCGACACCAGCGACCCGAACTGTCCGCCGATCAGCACCAGCCCGGCAAAGGCGATGATCGTGGTCAGGGTCGATGCGATCACCGGCGCGCCCATCGCGCCCGCCGCCCGTTCGGCGGCGATCAGCGGCGGCTCGCCCAGCTTGCGGGCGCGATAGTCGGCATGTTCGCCCACCACGATGGCGTCGTCCACGATGATGCCCAGCGTCAGGATCAGCGCGAACAGAGAGATCATGTTGATCGTCATGCCGACCGCGTACATCATCGCCACCGCCGCCAGCAGCGCCGCCGGGATGCCCGCCGCGACCCAGATCGCGGTGCGGGCGTTCAGAAACAGGAACAGCAGTCCCAGGACCAGCCCCAGCCCCATCAGCGCATTGTCCAAAAGCAGCGACAGCCGGGCCGAGATCTGTTCCGCCCGCGCCCGCACCAGTTCCGCCGTGACCCCCTGCGGCAGGGTCGGCGCCAGCGCGTCGACGGCCGCCTGCACGTCCTGCTGCATGCCGATCGCGTCGCCCGATGCGCTGCGCTGGACGGACACCGTGACCGCCGGGTTGCCGTCGACGAAATAGGCCACGCCCCGGTCGATGCCCGTGTCGCGCACCTGCGCCACGTCACCGATGGTCAGCTGCGTCCCGTCGGGCAGCGCGGTCAGGACCAGAGCCGAGACCTGTTCGGGGGTGCGCGTCTCGGCCCCCGTGCGCACGCGCGATATGCCCGATGCCACGTCGCCCGCAGGCGTCGGCGCGGCGGCGGCGGCGATGGTCGCCGCGATCTGGTCCAACGTGATGTCATGCTGCACCAGGTCGGCCATGCGCAGCTGGACCAAGGTTTCGGGGGCGGACAGGCCGGTGACGGACAGCCGCGTCACCCCACGGGCGTACAGGCGGTTGGTCAGGTCGTCCGCGATGCGGCCCAGCTGGTCCAGGCCCACGGGCCCCGAGATCACCACGTCGGTGACCGCGTCGCGCCAGGCGCGGCGCGTGACCTCGGGGTCCTCGGCGCCCTCGGGCAGGTCGCCCGCGGCGGCGATGGCGGCCTCGACCTCGCCGGTGGCGCGGGACATGTCCCAGCCCGGTTCGAACTCCAGAGTGATGCGGGCGCTGCCTTGGCTGGACTGGCTTTCAGTCAAAGACACGCCCTCGACCGCGATCAGCGCGGGTTCCAGCACGCCGACCACCGACCGGTCCACATCATCCGCCCCGGCCCCGTCCCAGCGGACGGCCACCTGGATCTGCTGGACGACCGTGTCGGGAAAGAACTGCGCCCTGAGGCGCGGCGCGGAATAGAGGCCCGCCACCACCATCACCGCCAGCAGCAGGTTGGCCAGCGTGGCATGGCGCACGAAGGTGCCGATCAGGCCCGGGCGCCTATCCACGGGTGGGGCCCCGGCCCTGCGCCCGCTGATCGGGCCCCTGCGCGGGCACGGGGGCGGCGGCGTCGCGGACGCGGATGCCGGTGCCCAGCTGCGGCGCGCGTTCGGCCACAATGCGCGCCCCTGCCAGGTCGGCCGGCACCGCGATGATCAGATCGTCGCCCTGCCGGCGCAGCACGGTCACGGGCGTCGCCTGCAGGCGGCCGTCCGCCCCCGCGACAAGCACGCCGCCATCCGACCCCAGGGCCGCCGCCGGAATGATCGCCGCGTCGGACAGCGCCGGTTCGGCGATGCGCGCGGTCACGAAATCGCCCGGGCGCAGCGCCTGCGCACCCTGGACCAGCCGGGCATAGACCACCCGCCCCGCCGTCCCTTCCGCGACCGAGGCCGCCGCCCGGTCCAGCCGCGCCTGCGCGACCACTGCGCCGGCGCTGCCGTCCAGCGTCACCGTCACCTCGCGGTCCAGCAGGGCACCGTCCGGGCCCAGCAGGCGCCCGAACTGGTCCAGCGACAGCGGGATCTGCAGTTCCAGCGCCGCGGGGTCGATGATCGTGGCCAGCTGTTCGTTCACGCCGACCAGCGCGCCCTCGACCGCGGTGACGGCGGTGACGCGCCCGTCGAAGCCCGCGCGCAGTTCCGTGTCGGCCAGTGCGCGGCGGGCCTCAGTCACGGCGATCTCGGCCCGGCGCAGGGCGTTCTCGGCCGCGGTCACGGCGCTTTGCGCGTCGGCCTGGGCGGCGCGGGCGGCGATCACGGTCTGGCTGGCGGTGGATGCGGCCAGTTCGGCGGTCTCGCGGTCCAGGCTGGTGCCCAGACCGCGGTCGGCCAGCTGCTCCTGCCGCGTCACGGCGGCGGCGCGCAGTTCGGCCTGGCGGTCCGCCGCGGCCACGTCCTGGGCCGCGATGTCGACGCGGCGGCGCGCATCCTCCAGCACGCCCTGGGCGTCGGCGCGTTCGGCCTGGCTGCTGTCCAGCGCCGCCTGTGCGGCGGACGGGTCGATGCGCGCCAGCAGCTGGCCCGCGACGACCGTGCCGCCCTCCTGCAAGGCGGGGTCCAGCTGGACGATGCGGCCCCCGGCACCCGCGCGCAGCTGCAGTTCGCGTCGCGACAGGACCTGGCCGAACACCTGCATCTGCGGCTGGACCACCCCCGGCGCGACCGTGACCAGCCGCGCGGCATAGACCTGTTCGGCAGGAGCGCGCACCGCGGGTCCGTCCCCGTCCGGCGTCACCGCACGCCACAGGATCCCCGCGGCCAGCATCAGCAGGGCCAGCGTCAGGAAGGTCAGGAATAGCCCCAGAAGGCTGCGGGACAGGAAACGCATGCGGATGGTCCATCTATGGGATGGCCGGGATAGCGCATGATGGGCAAACGAAACCTAAACGGAAAGCGATTCCAGCCGCGCCTGCAGCGACAGAAGGTCCGCCCAGGCCTCGCGCTTGGCGGCGGGGTTGCGCAGAAGATAGGACGGGTGCGTCATGGGCAGTGCGGGCCGCCCGAACGCCTGCACCCACTGGCCGCGCAGGCGCAGGATGCCGCGTTTCTCGATCGCCGCCTGACAGGCGATGTTGCCCATCAGCACGATCAGGTCGGGCGCCACCAGGTCGACATGGCGGCGCAGGAACGGCAGGCTCACGGCAATTTCATCGGGCTCGGGGTCGCGGTTGCCGGGCGGGCGCCATGTCAGGACGTTCGTGACATAGAAGGCGCGTTCCGCATCGACCCCGTCACGCGACAGCCCGATGGCCGCGAACATGCGGTCCAGCATCTGTCCCGCGCGCCCCACGAAGGGGCGGCCCTGCCGGTCCTCCTCGTCGCCCGGCGCCTCTCCAAGGATCAGGACGCGGGCCTTGGGATTGCCATCGGCAAAGCAGAAATTGCGGGCGCCCTTCTTCAGCTCGATCCCGTCGAACCCCTGCTGGGCCTCGGCCAGCGCGGCCAGGGTGCCGGCCCCGTCGGCCAGTGCCTGCGCCAAGGCCACGCGGCCGGCCAGATCGTCGTCGGCGGGCGGCGGCGGGGCCTGGGGCACGGGGGCCTCGGGCGCCACGCGGGTCGGCAGGTCGAACCGGTCGACCGGCGCATCCAGCATGGGCACGTCGCAGCCCATCTCCAGCTGCCAGTCCAGCAGCGCCAGCGCGCTGTCCCCGTCCAGCGTGATTCCCCGATATGTGGCCTGATCGTTCATCGCCGCACGCTAGGGCCGCGGGCCGCCCTAGTCCACCACCAGCATGTAACCGGTGCCCCGCACCGTCTGCAGGAACCGCGGCTCGCGCGGGTCGGGCTCGATCTTGCGGCGCAGGCGGGTGATCTGGACGTCGATGGCGCGCTCTCCGTTCTCGTCCTCGCCGCCGCCCCGGCCCAGGTCGTCGATCAGGTCGGCGCGGCTGACCGGCTGGCCCCGGCTGGCCGCAAGACGGCGCAGCAGCGCGGTTTCCGTGCCCGTCAGGCGCAGGGGCGCGTCGCCGTTCCACAACTCGCCCTTGTCCGTGTCATAGCGCAGCGCGCCAAGCGTCAGGTATTTCGGCTGCGCCACCTCGACCACCGGCACCCGGCGCAGGATCGCACCGATGCGCAGCAGCAGTTCGCGCGGCTCGAAGGGCTTGGGCAGGTAATCGTCGGCGCCGCTTTCCAGCCCGCTGATCCGGTCCTCGGTCTCGCCCTTGGCGGTCAGCAGCAGGATCGGCGTGTCGATCCGCTCGCGCAGCGCCCGCGTCAGGGCCAGGCCGTCCTCTCCGGGCATCATCACGTCCATGACGATCAGGTCGAATTCCAGCCCCGCCAGCAGGCGGCGCGCCTGGACCGCGTCGCGGGCCATGGTGACCATGTATCCGTTCTTGCGCAGGAACCGCCCCAGCAGCGCGCGGATGCGTTCGTCGTCGTCGACGATCAGCAGGTGGCAGTCGGTATGCGTCATGGCGGCCTCAGCGGTCTTCGGGAAGATCCTTCAGCGCCTGATACTGCGCCCGGGTCTCGGGGTCCATCATCGCTTCCAGAACCTGGCGGAACCCCGACACGGCCTGGGGTCCGGCATTGCGATAGGCGGCGCGCATCCGTGCCCGCTGCGCCTCGGACAGGCGGCGTTCCAGGGCGGTGCCCTTGGCCGTCAGGTGCAGCTGGCGTTCGCGCCGGTCGCGGCGGCCGATGCGGCTGTCGACCAGCCCGTCCTCGATCAGGGTGCGCAGCACGCGGTTCAGCGACTGCTTGGTCACGCCCAGCACCGCCAGCAGCGAGGTGACCGTCAGCCCCGGATCGCGGTTGACGAAATGCAGCGCGCGGTGATGGGCGCGGCCGTAATCCAGCTCGGCCAGGATCAGGTCCGGATCGGCGGTGAAGGCGCGATAGGCAAAGAACATCGCCTCGATCCCGCGGCGCAGCTGGTCGTCGGTCAGGAACAGCAGGTCCTCGCCCATCATCGCCTGGATCCGCGCTTTTTCCTGCATCTGCACCCTCTGTTCGTCACCTGCCCCGGATATGGCAGCGTTGTTGACTTTCTAATCCGTGATTGCTAGCCGTCAAGCATCTTGCGTAACAAACATGCCAAATCCGCCCTGACAGGCGCAAGAATCGAAAAACCGGGCGGCGGATGGAGACATATGATGCTGGCTTACGACGATCGCGACGGCAAGATCTGGATGGACGGGGACCTGGTGGACTGGCGCGACGCCAAGGTACACATCCTGACCCATGCGATGCACTATGCCAGCTCGGTCTTCGAGGGTGAGCGGTGCTATGACGGCAAGATCTTCAAGGGCCACGAACATTCGCTGCGCCTGATCGAATCGGGCCGCCTGCTGGACATGCCGATCCCCTATTCCGCCGAGGAGATCGACGCCGCCAAGGAAGCCGTGCTGAAGGCCAACGGCTTCGAGAACGCCTATGTCCGCGTCGTCGCATGGCGCGGGTCGGGCCTGGACATGGGCGTATCCGCGGCGCGCAACCCGGTCCGCATGGCCGTCGCGGCCTGGGAATGGGGCAGCTATTACGGCGACGCGAAATGGCAGGGGGCGAAACTGGACGTGGCCAAGTGGAAACGCCCCAGCCCCGAGACCATCCCCACCGCCGCCAAGGCCGCGGGCCTCTACATGATCTGCACCATGTCCAAGCACGCGGCCGAGGCCAAGGGCTGTTCGGACGCGCTGTTCATGGACTGGGAGGGTTACGTGGCCGAGGCGACCGGCGCCAACATCTTCTTCGTCAAGGACGGAGAGGTCCACACGCCTCTGGCCGATCGCTTCCTGAATGGCATCACCCGTCAGACCATCGTGCAGATGCTGAAGGACAAAGGCTATACGGTTCACGAACGCCGCATCACGCCCGACGAGCTGGAGGGGTTCCAGGAATGCTGGCTGACCGGCACCGCGGCCGAGGTGACGCCCGTGGGCCAGATCGGCGACTGGCATTTCCAGGTGGGCCAGATCACCCGCGACGTGGCCGAAAGCTATGAGGCGCTGGTCCGCGCCTGAGGCCTGAATGCGGGACCGCCCCTGCGGGCGGTCCCCGTCGGGGTCACTTCAGGTGACCCCGCGCGATGCGGGCGTATTCGGCGGCCTTGCGGCTGTCCTCGGCCCGGGCATGGGGGCGCGCGTGCAGGGCGCGGATGGCGCCGTGCATCCCGCCCTCGCGGTCCAGGCGCAGGAATTCGCGCAGGCGCGCCGCCCCCTGCATCCGCGGCTTGTCGGCATGATGTCTGGTCATGGTCAGCCCTCCCGTGGGTGTCACCCCCTGGACTATAGGGCCGATCCGGTCCGATTTGAACAGTGTTGTTCGAAAGGCAGGCTCAGGCGGCCTTGATCCCCTGTGCCGCCGACAGGACCGCGTGCAGCGCGACGGGGTCGTCATTGGCGCGCAGCTTGGCGCGCAGGTCCTGATCGCGCAGCGTGCGCGACACCAGCGCCAGCGCCTTGAGGTGGTCCACGCCGCTGCTTTCGGGGGCCAGCAGCGCAAAGATCAGATCGACCGGCTGGCGGTCCACCGCGTCGAAATCCAGCGGCTTGTCCAGCCGCAGGAACAGCCCCGCGACCTTGTCCAGCCCGTGCAGCCGCGCATGCGGCAGCGCCACGCCCTGCCCCACCCCGGTCGGCCCCAGGCTTTCGCGTTCCTGCAGCGCGTCCAGCACCTCGGAGGCGTTCAGCCCGTATTCCGCATGGGCCAGATCGGCCAGCTCCTGGAACAGCCGCTTCTTCGAGGTGACCTGTCCCAAGGAACGGACCGCCCCGGGCCGGAGGATTTCAGCAAGTTGCATGGCGCCTTTGTCTTTCCCAAGCTGTCCGCCCCCCAGACATGGCTGTCAGGGGGGCGGCATCCAGTGCGGCCGTCGTCCCGCGTCGTCTGGACGCGGACGTGCGGTCAGCCGTTTCCGCGCGGATCGATCCAACCGACGTTGCCGTCGTCGCGGCGGTGGACGACATTGACGCCGCCGTGTTTCTCGTTGCGGAACACCAGCAGAGGGGTGCCCGACAGTTCCATCTGCATCACCGCATCGCCGACCGACAGGGTGGGCACGCGGCTTTGCATTTCGGCGATGATGATCGGCTGCAGGCTGTCATCCTGCGATTCCCACGCATCCTCGTCGGCGGCCAGCACATAGCTGCCTGCCTCGCCGAAGACAACCGGTTCGGGCCGTTCCTTGTGGTGGTCCTTCAGGCGGCGCTTGTAGCGGCGCAGCTGCTTGTCCATCTTCTCGCGGCAGGCCTCGAAGGCGGCATAGATGTCGGTATCCGTCCCGCGCGCGGCCACGTTCAGGCCGGTGGACAGGTGCACGACCGAATCGCACATGAACTGATGCGCGTCCTTGGAAAAGGTCACCGCCGCATCGGTCGGACGCTGAGAGTACTTCTCGATCGTGGCGCCCAGTTCGGTCTTTACATGCGTGCTGAGGGCATCACCCACATCGATGTGTTTTCCGCTGATGGTATAGCGCATCGTCACTCCTCTCCGGTTGCCCGTCGTCGCGGCGCCTGCCCGCCACTGGTGCCGGCAAGGGCGCGAACGGGTTGAACGGGGCGGCATCTCCGCACCCGCATATCTCAATTTGGTGACAGCGCGCGCCGACTGTCAACGGCCCACACGGGGGCGTGACCCTGAATCGGATTTCCGCGCGCTCAGGACAGCGAGAAGCTGTCGCCCAGATAGACCTCGCGCACGCGCGGATCGGCCACGATCTGGTCGGTCGTGCCCGACATCAGCACATGCCCGTCATGCAGGATATAGGCCCGGTCGACGATGCCCAGGGTCTCGCGCACGTTGTGATCGGTGATCAGGACGCCGATCCCGCGCGACTTCAGCGCATGGACCAGGGTGCGGATCTCGCCCACGGCGATGGGATCCACGCCCGCAAAGGGTTCGTCCAGCAGCAGGAAGCCCGGATCGGACGCCAGGCAGCGGGCGATCTCGGCCCGCCTGCGTTCGCCGCCCGACAGGGCCAGCGCCGGCGCCCCGCGAAGATGCGTGATCGAGAAATCGGCCAGCAGCTCCTCCAGCCGGTCGCGCCTGTGGCGGGGGTCGTCGACCGCCACCTCCAGCACCGCCATGATGTTCTGCTCGACCGTCAGGCCGCGAAAGATCGACATCTCCTGCGGCAGATAGCCGATGCCCATGCGCGCGCGGCGGAACATCGGCAGGCGCGTGACGTCGCGACCGTCGATCAGCACCTGCCCGGCATCGGCCGTGACCAGCCCCGCGATGCAGTAGAAGCACGTCGTCTTGCCCGACCCGTTCGGGCCCAGCAGGGCCACGACCTCTCCGCGCTGCAGGCTGACGGACACGTCGCGGATCACGGGGCGGTTGCGATAGGACTTGCGCAGGCCGCGCACGTCCAGCCCGGAACGGTCAGTCATCAGTTGGACCCCGGCTGCAGGACGGACCGCACGCGCCCCTGGACCTGCGCCGCGCCCGTCGCCAGGTCGACCGTCATGCGCTCTCCGGCCAGCACGTTGCCCCCCTGGGTCAGCAGCACGTCCCCGGTCAGAAGGACCGACCCCGCGGCGACGTCATAGACCGCCTCGGCGGCCTCGGCCGCGTCCTCCCCAGACACCAGGGTCACGTTGCCGGTCGCGGTCAGGCTGTCGATGCGCTGCTGGTCGCCGGACGCGTATTGCACGGCGACGCGGTCCGCCGACAGGCGCATCTCTCCCTGGCCGATGACCACGTTGCCGGTGAACAGCGCGGTGCCGTCGGCCTGGTTGACGTCCAGATTGTCGGCCGACACCTCGACCGGGGCCGAGGTGTCGGCCTGCATCCCCCCGAAGGTGGTCTGCGCCAAGGCGGGCAGCGGCGCGGCCAGCGCCAGCGCGATCAGCAGGGGGCGAAGGGTCATCGGGTCCTCGATAGGGCTTCGGGCGGAAAGCGGCCCGGTGTCAGGGTTGGTATATCAGACGCACGCCGTCCGAGAAATTCAAGACTGCGGCCCCGTCGCCCGCCGAATCGCCCGCAGCGGCCCCGGCATCGGCATCGGTCGCAGCAGGGGCCAGCCGCATGCGGCCCGCGGTGATGCGGCCAAAGGGCGCCTGCGCCTCGACCCCGCGGTCGGCCTGGAGGACCGACGTATCGGTCCGCGCGTCGATCTGCGGCGTGTCCAACTGCCAGCCGCTGCTGGTGGTCATGCGCACGCCGCCCTCCAGCCGCACCAGCCCGTCCAGCAACCCGCCCTGCGGCGCGGTCAGATCCGCGCGCAGCCCGTCGGGGCGCAGCCAGTCCAGCGCTACGTCCCCCGCCGCCCCGCCGGACCCGCCCGGCGTGACCTGCGCCGCGCGCAGGGTCAACTGCGCCCCGTCGCCGGTCACGCCGCTGTATTCGGGCGCGACAATGCGGTTGTCACGCGCTGCGGCCTGGGCATCGACCTCGGCATAGGGAATGCGCGATTCCACGTCAGAGCCGCGGCTGAACAGGAACATCGTCGACAGCATCGCCAGCGCCACCAGCGGCAGCAGCACGCGCAGCCAGCGGACGATGCGGGTCCGCGACATGGTCAGACCAGCCCCGCACGCAGGCAGTCGTGGATGTGCAGGATGCCGCGGGGGCGCCCGTCCTCGACCGCGAACAGGCAGGTGATCTTGCGCTCCTGCATCTGCGCCAGGGCGGCCTCGGCCAGGGCGCCGGGAGCGATGGTGCGCGGGGCGGGCGTCATCACGGCGCGCGCGTCCAGGTCCAGCAGGCCCTGCATGTGGCGGCGCAGGTCGCCGTCGGTGATGATCCCCGCCAGCAGACCGTCCCCGTCCACGACCCCGGTCACGCCATAGCCCTTCTGGCTGATCACCAGCAGCGCCTCGGACATGGGGGCATCAAGCCCGACCAGCGGCAGGTCGGTGTGCATCAGATCGCCCACCTTCGCCAGCAGCGCGCCCAGCTTGCCGCCGGGATGAAAGGTGCGGAAATGCTCGGGCGTGAACCTGCGATGCTCCATCAACGCGATGGCCAGCGCATCGCCCAAGGCCAGCGTCATCGTGGTCGACGTCGTGGGCACGATCCCGTTGCCGCAGGCCTCCTGCGCGGCGGGCAGCACCAGCCCCAGGTCCGCCTGCCGCATCAGCGTCGATTGCGGCCGCGCCGCAACCCCGATCAGCGGGATCGAGAACCGCCGCGTATGCGCGATCAGGTCGGCCAGTTCCGGCGTCTCGCCGCTGTTGGACAGGACCAGCGCCAGGTCGGATTCGGTGACCATGCCCAGATCGCCGTGGCTGGCCTCGGCCGGGTGCACGAACTGTGCGGGCGTCCCGGTGGAGGCGAAGGTCGCCGCGATCTTGCGGCCCACATGGCCCGACTTGCCCATGCCCGACACGACCACCCGGCCTTGCACCGCCAAGATCATCTCGACCGCGCGCGAGAACTCGTGGCCCAGACCCGCCGACAGGGCCTCCAGCCCTGCGATCTCGACCCCGATCACCCGTCGCGCCGTCTCGATGTAATCCGCCACGCCCTGCCCTTCTTCTTTGTCCAAATACCCGTTGCCCGCTCAGTGGCGAAAGATGTCGCCCTCTTCGCCCCAGCCCAGCAGGTCCAGATGGGCACGCGCGGGCAGAAAGTCAAAGCAGGCCTGCGCCAGGCCCAGCCTGTTCTCGCGCTTCAGTCGCTCCTCCAGGGCATCCTTCAGCTTGTGCAGGTGCAATACGTCCGACGCGGCATATTCCAGCTGCGCGTCCGACAGGTCGGCCGCGCCCCAGTCGCTGGTCTGCTGCTGCTTGCTGACATCGACGCCCACCAGCTCCTGCAGCAGGTATTTCAGCCCGTGCCGGTCGGTAAAGGTCCGCACCAGCCGCGAGGCGATCTTGGTGCACCAGACGGGCGAGGTGACCACCCCGAACGCATTCTCCAGCGCGGCGATGTCGAAACGGCCGAAATGGAACAGCTTGACCACCTTGGGGTCGGTCAGCAGCTTGGTCAGGTTCGGAGCCTCGGTCTGGCCCCGGTCGATCTGGACCAGATGCGCCTCGCCGTCGCCCGACGACAGCTGCACCAGGCACAGCCGGTCGCGGCGCGGGTCAAGGCCCATCGTCTCGGTGTCGATGGCCACGACCGGGCCCAGCACCAGATCGTCGGGAAGGTCGTTCGGGTACAGATGGATGCTCATCGCCGGTCCTGCCTGAATTGCGCGCCGCCCGGCCCGTCCCCGGACCCGCGGCTTGGCGCCCCTTCGACCAGAAACCGGCCCGCCAATCCAGCGAAAATCGCGTGACCGGTCAGGCAGGGGGCGTCCAGGCCGGGGGCGCGGGCTCCTCGCGATGCGCAAACCGCATCAGGTGGCTTTCGATCACCGCGCGCAGCCGCTCCAGCGATTCAGTATCCGCGGCTTCCAGCGTCAGGTGCAGGGACGCGTCCTGCGCCTCGATCCGGGCCACGCCCATCTCGAAGGTCAGCACCGCCAGGCGGTCGTCATGGGTCACCGGGATCTTGTGACCGAAATGCTTGGCCATCGTGCCCGTCAGCGCGGCGGCGCGGGCGGTGGGGAAATCGGCAGTCATGCGCATGGGATGTCCTTTCGCGAATGCGCCGCAGCTAGGATGCCAAATTGATTGAGTCAACAATTCGCCGCGATATTCCGACAAAAAGACCCTGACATTCTTGCGCGGCGCGCGCGACGGCGCTAAGCCCGCCCGGCGTGCAGCCAGGATCCAGCCACCACGCGCAACCTTGATCGAAAGGATCGCCATGCGCCGCATCGCATCGCCCGCCCTGTTGGCCACCGCCCTGATGACCGCGCCGGTCGCGGCCCTGGCCCAGGTCACCGTCGATACCGCCCAGGGACCCGTGACCCTGCAGGACAATCCCGACAGCGTCGCGGTCTATGACATGGCCGCGCTGGACACGATCACCGCCCTGGGCGTGACGCCCACGGGCAGCATCGACAACATCCTGGTCCCCGCCCTGCGCGATGCGGCGGCGGGCGCCACCCCCGTCGGCACCCTGTTCGAACCCGATCTGGAGGCGCTGGCGGGGCTGGCGCCCGACCTGGTGATCGTCGGCGGCCGCTCCTCGACCCAGCTGGCGGCGGCGTCGCAGGTGGCGCCGGCCATCGACATGACCTTCGGCCCGGATCTTCTGGCCGATGCCCGCGCCCGGATCGACGCCTATGGCGCGCTGTTCGCCAAGACCGCCCAGGCCGAGGAAATGACCGCCACCCTGGACGCCAGGCTGGCCGACCTGCGTGCCGCCGCTGATGGCCAGGGCACCGCGCTGATCGTGATGACCAACGGCCCCAAGATGTCCGCCTATGGCGCAGGGTCGCGCTTTGGCTGGATCTTCGACGCGACCGGGCTGGAGGAGGCCGTGCCGGGGCTGGACGACGCCACCCACGGGCAGGCGATCAGCCATGAATTCATCGCCCAGGCCGATCCCGACTGGCTGCTGGTCGTCGACCGCGGCGCCGCCATCGGCGAGGACGGCCAAGGCGCGATGGAGACGCTGCGCTCGGACCTGGTGGCGGGCACGACCGCCTGGACGCAGGATCAGGTGATCCAGCTGGACCCGGCGGCGACCTATATCTCGGCCGGGGGCTACGGCTCGACCATGGCGGTGCTGGACCAGCTGACGCAGGCCTTCGCGGACTGATGCGCCCCCTGCCCGCCCTGGCATCGGCGCTGGTCGCGCTGATGCTGGCCAGCCTGACGGTCGGCGCCGCCGACATCCGCGTGACGGACGCCTTCCGCGATCCGCAGGCCATGCTGGTCCTGCTGGAATCGCGGCTTCCGCGCACGCTGTCGGTGGTGCTGACCGGGGCCGCCCTGTCGGTGGCGGGGGTGCTGATCCAGGCGCTGGTCAGGAACCGCTTCGTCGGCCCCGACACCTCGGGCACGGCCGAGGGCGCGGCGCTTGGCCTTCTGGCCATCACCATCCTGTGGCCCGCCAGTCCCCTGTGGCTGCGCATGATCGCGGCCAGCCTGTCGGCCATGGTCACGACCGCGCTGTTCCTGGCCGTGATCCGCCGCCTGCCCGTGCGCGAGGTGATGCTGGTCCCCATCGCGGGGCTGGTCCTGTCGGGGGTGCTGGGCTCGGTCGTGACCTTCGTGGGCTGGCAGAGCGACCTGATGCAATATGTCGGCACCTGGCTGTTCAGCGGCGAATTCTCGGGCGTGATCTCGGGGCGCTATGAACTGCTGTGGATCGCGGGCGCGGCGGCGGGGCTGGCGTGGTTCTCGGCCGACCGTTTCGCGATCCTTGGCCTGGGCGATCAGGTGGCCACGGGGCTGGGCCTGTCGACGGCGGCGGTGATGCGCCTTGGGCTGGCGGTGGTGTCGGTGGTGACCGCGATGGTGGTGACGACGGTGGGGATGATCCCCTTCGTGGGCCTGGTCGTGCCGAACCTGGTGGCGCGGATCATGGGCGACAACCTGCGCGCATCCCTGCCGGTGGTGGCGCTGGCCGGGGCGGTGCTGGTCTTGGGCTGCGATCTGGCGGGGCGCCTGGTCATCCACCCCTATGAGATTCCAGCCGGCACCATCCTGGGCGTGCTGGGCGCGCTTCTGTTCCTGTGGCTGCTGCATCGCCGCCCCGCCCGGTCGGGGGCCGCCCGTGGATAAGCGGGCGCGGATCATGCTGGGCGGGATGGCGCTGCTGCTGGCGGCGCTGTCGGCGGTCTGGATGCTGCAGGGGCTGGGCGGCGGCAATCGCGGTTTCATCCTGGGCCTGCGCGCAACCAAGCTGGCGGCGCTGGTCACCGTGGCGACCGCCATCGGGGTCGCCACGATCCTGTTCCAGACGGTCGCCGCGAACCGGGTGCTGACACCCTCGATCATGGGCTTCGACGCGTTGTACGTGCTGCTGCAGACGGGCTTTGTGATGGCCTTGGGCAGCGCAGGCCTGACCGCCCTGCCCGCGGGCCCGAAATTCCTGGCCGAGATCGCGGTGATGACCGCCCTGGCCGTCCTGCTGTTCGGCACGCTGCTGCTGCGCGGTGCGCGGGACCTGCCGCGGATGATCCTGACCGGGGTGATCCTCGGCGTGCTGTTCCGGTCGCTGTCGGGGTTCCTGGGCCGTATCCTGGACCCCAACGAATTCGCCGTGGTGCAGTCCGTCACCTTCGCCAGCTTCAACCGGGTCGATGCCACGCTGCTGCCTTGGGCGGCGGCGATCACCGCGGCGGCGGTGCTGGTCGCGTGGCGGCTGTCAGCGCGGCTGGACGTGCTGGCGCTTGGACGCGATCCGGCGGTGTCCCTGGGGCTGGCCCATCGCGCCATGGTGTTGGGCGTGCTGGGGCTGGTGGCGGTGCTGGTCTCGGTCTCGACCGCGCTGGTCGGGCCGGTGGCCTTCTTCGGGCTGATCGTGGCGGGGCTGGCGCATGGATTGATGCGGACCGCGCGCCACGCGGCGCTGCTGCCCGCGGCGGCGCTGTCGGCGGCGATCCTGCTGGTGGGGGGACAGTGGCTGTTCGAACGCCAGCTGGGCCAGGCCGCCACGCTGTCGGTCGTCGTGGAATTCGCGGGCGGCCTGTTTTTCCTGTATCTGCTGCTGAAGGGGCGCATCCGATGATCCAGATCGAAGGGGTCTGCCACGCGATCGCCGGCGCGCCGATCCTGCACGACATCACGACGACCCTGCCCAAGGGTCGGCTGACGGCGCTGATCGGCCCGAACGGGGCGGGCAAGTCGACGCTACTACGCCTGATCGGCCGGCTGGAGCCGCTGCAGCGGGGCCGGGTCACCGTGGCCGGCCACGACGTGACCACGACACCGACCGACCGGCTGGCGCAGGTGATGGCGATCCTGGGCCAGCAGACCGCCATCGCCAGCCGCCTGCGCCTGTCCGAGCTGGTGGCCTTCGGCCGCTGGCCGCATCACAACGGCCGCCCGGGTCCGCAGGATCAGGCGCTGGTCTGGCTGGCGCTGAAGACCTTCGCCCTAACCGATCTGGCCGACCGGTTCCTGGACGAGGTGTCGGGCGGTCAGGCGCAGCGCGCGCATATCGCGATGGCCTGGGCGCAGGATACCGACTGGCTGCTGCTGGACGAGCCGCTGAACAACCTGGACATGGCCCATGCCCGCGCCCTGATGGGCCGGCTGCGCGGGCTGGTGGACCAGAGCGGGCGCAGCGTGGCGATGGTCGTGCATGAGATCAATTATGCCGCGGCCTGGGCCGATCACGTGATCGCCATGAAGGACGGCCGCGTGGCCGCCAAAGGCACCCCGGCCGAGGTGCTGACCGAGGCGGTGCTGTCGGACCTCTACGACGCGCCGATCCGCGTCGGCGCGCATCAGGGCCGCCCGCTGGTCCTGCACCACGTCTGACGCGCCGTTGCGGGGCCTGCAGCCCGGCGGAGCCCCGGGGGGCTGCACCCCCCGGACCCCCCGCGCCGGCCACGGATCGCACGGGACGATCCTCACGGCACCGTACCGCGGGGGCGCAGCCCCCGGCGCAAGACGCCCCTTCGATGGGGGCGGCTTGCGCGACCCTGCGGTCAGCGGACGTCCAGACGGATCGGCAGCGTGAACGAATAGATCGGATCGGTCAGCGCTGCAGGAGCTGCGGGACAGCGCCCTGCGCGCTGCGCGGCGGTCAGCGCCGCCTGGTCCACGTTCGGGCTTCCTGACGATCCGGCGATGCCAACACCCTGGATGGCACCGCTTCGCGAGACCGTCAGCGCCAGATTGACCCGCCCCCCCTGACGAACGTTCCGGGGCAGCGATGCGCGCCGCTGGATGCAGGCCCCAACCTGCGCGCCCCAAAGCGATGCGGCATCGGCCGCAGCCTGCCGAGAGGCCCCGCCGCCCTGGGCATTGCCCGCCGGGCGACTGGTCTCGGCCTGACCGCGCTGCCCGGCGGCCTGTGCCGCCTGTCGGCGTTGCGGTTCGGGCTGACGCTCTGCCGCCGGTTCCGGGTCGCGGCGCAGTTCGGGTTCGGGTTGCGGCTCGGGACGCCGCTGCGGGCGGGTCGAGCTGTCCAGAGCCAGCGCCGTCCGGACCGGAATGTCGGGGGGCGCGAACTGCCGGAAATCGGGCAGGTCCAGCGTCGCCGGGTCGATGGGTTCGACCACCTGATCGGGTTCGGGCTCGGCTTGGGGTTCGGGCTCGGCTTGGGGTTCGGGCTCGGCCTGGGGTTCGGGCTGCGGCTCCTCAGGCAAAGGCTCCTCCTCGGCCTCGACTTCGGGACGGGCGTCCGAGCCGGCGGCAGCCTCCGCGCCTTGGGGCATGTCGGCGGCAGGCGGCATCGCGGGGGCAAGGTCGACGAAGACCGCATCGGGCAGGCCCGGCGGGGCGCCCGCATCCGCGCGCCCCATGATCCAGATCCCCGCCCCCACATGCGCCGCCAGCACCAGGACCGAGGCACCCGCCCACAGCCCCCCCTCGCCCAGCATGCGCAGGGCGCGACCGCTCATGGCGCGGCACCCGCGGCGGGCACGGCCGCGGCCTCGGGCGGGGCCTGCACGGCGTCCAGCCCCACCAGGGCGATCTTCAGATAGCCGGTGTCGCGCAGCGTGTTCATCACTCCCATCAGGTCGCCATAGGCCACCGCACGGTCCGCGCGCAGGAAGATGCGCTGTTCGCGGTCGCCGCCTGTCGCCGCGGTCAGGGCCGCGGCCAGCGCGCCGGGGGCCACGTCGTCATCGCCCACGGCCAGGCTCAGATCGGGCCTGACGCTGACATAGACGGGCTGCTCGGGGCGTTCGGCCTGGGTCGCGTTCGACACCGGCAGATCGACGTTCACGTCGACGGTCGCCAGGGGCGCGGCCACCATGAAGATGATCAGCAGCACCAGCATCACGTCGATGAAGGGCGTGACGTTGATCTCGTGGTTGTCGGCCAGGTCGTCGGTGTCGCGGATGCCTCCGGCCATGGCCTAGACCCCCGCCGCAGGGCCGCGGCCGCGGAAGTCCAGGTCGCGGCTGACCATCTGCTGAACCCCCGCCGCGGCATGGCCCAGACGCATCCGGTAGCCGGTGACGGCGCGGGCAAAGACGTTGTAGATCACCACGGCGGGGATCGCCGCGACCAGGCCGATGGCGGTGGCCAGCAGCGCCTCGGCGATGCCCGGCGCCACTACGGCCAGGTTGGTCGTCTGCGATTCGGAAATGCCGATGAAACTGTTCATGATCCCCCAGACGGTGCCGAACAGACCCACGAAGGGGGCGGTCGACCCGATGGTGGCCAGCACCCCCGTGCCCCGTGCCATGCGGCGACCGGCTGCAACCTCGATCCGGTCCAGCTGGGAGGCGACGCGCTCCTTGATGCCGTGATCGCCCGCCTGCGCCAGGGCCGGTTCGGACCGGCGGTATTCCTCGGCGGCAGAGCGGATCATGCGCGACACCGGATCGCGGCGGCGCCCGATCCCGGCCAGGGCGTCCGGCAGGGACGGCGCGGCCTGGATGCGCCGCGTGGCCGACGTGACCCGGCGCGAGGCGGCCCACAGCTCGATCAGCTTCACCAGAAGGATCGTCCAGGTGATGACCGACGCCACCGCCAGCCCGATCATGACCCCCTTCACGACCCAGTCCGCAGCCAGGAACATGCCCATCGGCGACAGGTCATGCGGCAGGCCGGGGTCGCGTTCGGCCACGACCGGCACCGGTTGCGCCGCATCGGCAGGGTCAGCAGGGGTCGCGGTCTGGCCCGGCGCGGCAGGTTGCGTCGGGGACGGGGCTTGCAAACCCGCTGCAGCGTCATCCGGGGTCGCGGCGTCGGGGACGGCCGTAGGCGCCGCGGCCTCGGGCGCAGCCACCGGTGCGGCCGCGTCGGCGGCGGGTTGCGGGGCGGCAGGAACTGCAGCCTCTGGCTGGCCCTGGGTCGTCGGCACGTCTTGGGCCAGGCCTGCACCGGCCAGCGTCGCGGCGACCAGAAATGCGGCAAGCCCCGCGCGAAGCGGCTGTCTGGGCAGATGGGTCATGGCGGTCCTTGCATCCAGTTGGTGTCGGGCAGGCGGGCGCGAAAGGGCGTCGGGCCTGCGGCGGTCCGGGGGGTTATCGGCCCACCAAGCAAAACTGTCAACTATTGGAAATGCGGTGATGCCTTGTGCCGCCGATGCGGCGGGGCCACAGTCGCGCCATGACATCGCCCCCCCGCATCCCCGCCCTGATCCTTGCCGGAGGCCGCGCGACCCGCATGGGCGGCGGCGACAAGCCCCTGATGGCGCTGGCCGGGCGGCCGATGCTGGCGCATGTGCTGGACCGCCTGCGCCCGCAGGCCGGGCCGCTGGCGCTGAACGCCAACGGCGATCCGGCGCGCTTTGCCCGGTTCGGTCTGCCCGTGCTGCCCGACAGCCTGCCCGACCGCCCCGGGCCGTTGGCGGGGGTGCTGGTGGCGATGGATTGGGCGCGGGACCTGGGGGCCGCGCATGTGCTGACCGTGCCGGGCGATTCGCCCTTTCTGCCACCGGACCTGGCGGCGCGGCTGTGGGCGGCGCGGGGGCCCATGGGGCTTGCGTTGGCGGCGGGCGACGATCCGCAGGGGCCGCGCGATCATCCGACCTTCGGGCTGTGGCCCGTGGCGCTGCGCGACGATCTGGCCGCGACGCTGGCCGCGGATCAGCGCCGCGTCCGCCGCTTTGCCGAACACCATCAGCCGGGGCGTGCGGTCTGGCCGGACGCGGTCTTTGCCAACATCAACACCCCCGCCGACCTGGCCCTGGCCGAGGCGCGTCTTGCCGCGTTTTGACCTGATCGTGGTCCTGGATTGGTCGGCGGCGGGATGCCCGACACGAAGGGCCAATTCGATCTGGATCGGCGACGACCGCGGCCTGCTGGCCAACCCGCCGACGCGGATGCAGGCCCACCACCTGCTGCAGGGATTGGCCGAACCAGGAACGCGGCTGCTGATCGGGGCGGATTTCGCCTTTGGCCATCCGTCGGGGCTGGCGCGCCAGATCACCGGACGGGCCGACGCGCTGACGCTGTGGGACCACCTGGACGCGCAGCACAGTGACGACGCGCGCAACTGCAGCAATTATCGCGACGTGGCGGCGGGGCTGAACCGGGCGCTGGATGCGCCGGTCTTCTGGGGCGACGGACGACGGCTGGCCACGCCGGACCTGCCGCGGCTGAGGCCCCCGCCCCATCCCGACCTGGCACCGCACCGTGTGACGGAAACCCCGGTCCCCGGCGGCCCGCGCCCGAAATCGCCCTTTCAGCTGGCCGGCGCGGGTGCGGTCGGCGCGCAGAGCCTGACGGGCATCCCCTGGCTGAACCGCCTGCGCCAGCGGGCGGGCACGGCGGTCTGGCCGTTCCAGCCATGGCAGGACGCGGAACTGGTGTTGGCCGAGGTCTATCCCTCGATGCTGGGGCGGCTGGATGTCGCGGGCTGGCCCTGCCTGGATGCAGCGCAGGTGGGGCTGCTGGCCCGCACGTTGCGCGCGCTGGACGACCGCGACGCGCTGGTGCCGATGCTGGCCCCCGACCCCCGTATCACCGATCTGGCGGCCGAAGGGCAGATCCTGGGGTTCGGCCATGACGCGGCCCTGCGCGCGGCGATGCCCCGGACGGGCGACGGGCCGATGCCCTAGGCCGGCGGCGCGGTGGACCGGCCGACGACCAGTTCGGCCTCCAGCAGCTCCTGCACCGGATCACCGGGTCCGCCGGTGATCCGGTCGATCAACAGCGCCGCACAGCGCGCCCCCGCTACCCGCACCGGCGACCGCATGGCGCTGAACACCGGCACCGCATCGCGGTTCGCGTAATAGGACAGGTCGTCGTCAAAGGTCAGCACCGACACGTCGCGGCCCAGGACCAGCCCCCGCTCCTCGATCGCCTGGCGCACGCCGGTTGCGATCATCGTGGCCGCGCACAGGAACGCGGTCGGTGCCTCGGGGCCCGCCAGCAGGGCGCGGGCCTGGGCATAGCCATAGGCGGCCGTCATCTCTCCGGTGGTCATCAGCGCGGGCCGCGGCGCATGGCCCGCATCGCGCAGCGCGCGCAGGTATCCGTCGCGGCGGCGGCGTGCGAAATCCAGCCGTTCGTCCCCGTTCAGCAGCGCGATGCGCAGATGACCAAGCTGCAGCAGGAACCCCGTCCCGCGTTCAAAGGCCCGCAGGTTGTTCACGTCCACCCAGCTGTAGGGGCCGTCATGCCCGGTCACCCGCCCATGCACCACGTAAGGCAGTCCGATCCGGTCCAGCAGCGCGGGGCGCGGGTCGTCATGGCGCGGGAACTGCACGATCACGCCGCCGATCAGACCCTTGGACGACAGCGCGCGATAGGCGTCGGGCTGATCCTCCTCGGGGACGACGGTCAGGTTGATCTCGAACCGGCGGCGGGCGCATTCCTCGCCGACCCCGGCCAGGAAATCGGCATAGATCGGGTTCACGATCTCGTTCCGGCCGCCGATGGGGATCACGCAGCCGATGGTGCTGGCATGGCCCATCGCCAGAAAGCGCGCATGGGCGTTCGGCTGATAGCCGTGCTGGCGGGCGGCGGCGACAAGGCGGGCGCGGGTCGCCTCGTTCACCTCGGGGTGGCCGTTCAGGGCGCGGCTGACCGTGGTCGCGGACATGCCCACCAGCTTGGCGAAATCCTTGAGCTTCATCGTCTGCACGGGCCATCGGGCTGCGGCGCGGTGTCGCGCCGGGATGCGGGGGCCCTATCCATGGCGCGAACGCGCGCCCATGGCAACCGCCGCGCCACCCTGCACGTTGACAAACGCGCACAACGCGCCAACCTGCACCCCGCGCCCCAGCAGAAAGCCCTGCCCATGCCGAACCGCACACTTGCCCTTCTGGTCCTGCTGGCGGCGATGGCCTTTGCCGTCTCTCCGCTGCTGTTCCCGGGCTTTGCGGGCTACGATCCCGACCGCTTTCCGATTCCCCAGCCGGATCCGCCGATCCAGCCTGCGGGCTGGGCCTTCTCGATCTGGGGCCTGATCTATCTGTGGCTGATCGCCGGCGCCGCCTTCGGCCTGTGGCGCCGTGCCGACGACGAGGGCTGGCTGCCGCTGCGGGCGCCGCTGCTGGTCAGCCTGGTCATCGGTTTCTTCTGGTTGCCGGTGGCGCAGCGCCTGCCGGGGCTGGCCACGCTGATGATCATCGCGATGCTGGTCAGTGCCATCGTCGCGATGATCTGGGCCGGTCGCCGCGACCGCTGGCTGGAGGGGCGGCCCATCGCGCTTTACGCGGGCTGGCTGACGGCGGCGTCGGGCGTGTCGGTGGGGATCTGGCTGGGCGGCCACGGCTGGCTGTCGGCTCAGACCGCCGCGATCCTGTGCCTGATCGCGGTCAGCGCGCTGGCGCTGGCGGTCCAGTCGCTGCGCCCGCGCGAATGGGCCTATTCCGCGGCGGTGATCTGGGCGCTGGCCGGGATCGTCGTCGCCAACTGGGGCGCCGGAAACTGGCCCGTGATCCTGATCGCGACCCTTGGCGCCGCCGCGCTGGCGGGTCGCCTTGCCACCGCCCGATGAACTGACCCGCACCCAAGGAGAAAGCCCATGAGACGACGCCTTTTCCTGTTCCTTGCCACCGCCCTGCCCGCCCTGGGCCTGACCCGCGCGCGGGCAGAGGACGTGCCGCATTTCACCTTTCCGTCCGTCGACGGGGGCAGCTATGACACCGCGCAGTGGCGCGGCAGCCCGGTTCTGGTCGTCAACACCGCGTCGATGTGCGGCTTTGCGGGCCAGCTGGCCGACATGCAGGCGCTGCACGATGCCTATGCCCCACGCGGGCTGGTGGTGCTGGCCGTGCCGTCGGACGATTTCAACCAGGAACTGGCCAGCGGGGCCGAGGCCAAGGAATATTGCGAGCTGCAATACGGCCTGACCCTGCCGATGACCGACATCCTGCACGTGGTCAAGGGGGACGTGCACCCGTTCTATGCCTGGGCGCGGGCGCAGACGGGATTCGTGCCGCAGTGGAACTTCAACAAGGTGCTGCTGGACCCGCAGGGCCGCATCGCGGGCACCTGGGGGTCGTTCGTCAAGCCGGGCGGGCGTCAGATCATCGGCGCCGCGTCGCCCTATCTGACCTGATCACCACGGCACCCGCGCGCCCTTCCAGTCCCAGAAGCTGCCGGTATCGTCGGTCGTCAGCCCGTCGATCACCGCCAGCAACGCCTCGGCGCTGCGGTCGGGGGTGATGGTCGGATAGCGGGACGCGTATTTCGCGGTCAGCGGCGTCTGGACCGTGCCCGGATGCAACGCGACCAGGATCGCGTGCCGATTGCGGCGGCGGTATTCGATGGCCGCGGTGCGGATGATCTGGTTCTGCGCCGCCTTGGCCGCGCGATAGCCGATCCAGCCGCCCAGATCGTTATCGCCGATCGAGCCCACGCGCGCCGACAGCGACGCGAACACCGCACGCCTGTCCCGCACCAGCAGCGGACCAAAGGCCTGGATCGCCAGCGCGACCCCGGTGGCGTTCAGCGCGAACTGCCGCGCCATGGCGTCCGCATCGACCGCGTCCAGCGACTTTTCCGGCTGGTGCCCGTCGATGACCAGCGCGCCCGTCGTGTTCACGATCAGGTCAAAGGACTGCCCCGCCAGCCGCGCGGCGTGTTCCGCGACCGTGCCGGGCCGTGTCAGGTCCATCCCGTCGGCTGATCGCGACAGGCCCGTGACCTGCGCCCCCTGCGCCTCCAACCGCGCGGACAGCGCCCGCCCGATGCCGCCCGTCGCCCCCAGGATCAGCGCGCGTGTCACGATTTCACCTCCTCATAGGCCGTCAGGGCGCGGGCACGCCCCTCGGCCAGCGAGATCCGCGGCATGGCGCGTTTCGTCAGGTCAAGGTCCCAGGCCCGTGGAATGGCCGCCGCGAATTCCCGCGCGCCGGGCGCGTCGGGGCGCATCCAGTGGTCCTGGTACTGGCTCTTGCCGTCGAACTTCTCGGCCTGCGTTTCTGGATTGAATATCCGAAAATAGGGCGAGGCATCCGGCCCGCAGCCCGCCACCCATTGCCAGTTCATGGCGTTCGACGCCGCGTCCCAATCGGCCAGGCAATGTTCGAACCACGCAAGCCCCACGCGCCAGTCGGTCAGCAGATGTTTCGTCAGATAGCTGGCGGTGATCATCCGCACGCGGTTGTGCATCCGCCCCGTGACGTACAGCTCTCTCATCCCGGCATCGACGATGGGCACGCCGGTGCGGCCCCGCCGCCAGGCCTCGGCGTCGTCATTGTCGGCGCGCCAGGGAAAGTCGTTCCACTCCTTGCGCCAGCAGCTGCGGTCCATGTCGGGCGTCTCGAACATCAGCTCGCGCGCGAACTCGCGCCAGCAAACCTCGGACAGGAACGGCTCGATCCCCGGGATGCCCTGCTCGAACTCTCCGCGGCAGCGCGACCAGATGCGCCGGGCGCTGATCTCTCCGACGGCCAGCGCATCGGACAGGCCCGACGTGGCCTGGGGACGCCAGGGATGGTTGCGGTCCTGCTTGTAGCCTGCGACGTCGCCCGACATGAACTCCTCCAGCCGGGCATGGGCCTCCTCCTCTCCGGCGCGGACATGGGCGGCCATGACATCCCAGCCCCGGTCCATCGCGGCGCGGGCCTCGGGCCAGTCGGTGCCGTCGCTGTCGGGCCAGGCATCGGGCGCGGACAGCGACGGGGGCGCCAGGGGCGGCGCGATGTCCACCTGTCGCACCGCCTTCCAGAACGGAGAGAAGACTTTGTAGACCCCGCCCGACCCGGTCAGTACCGACCCCCGCGGCACCAGGTCGGCCAGGTCGTGCAGATGCAGCCGCGCCCCGCCGCGTTCGACCACCTCTGCCAGCCCGTCGTCTGAGGCGAAGGGAAACCCCACCGTGGTGTACACCGCATCGGCCCCGGTTTCCTGCAGGACCTGTTCCAGCACTTGGGCCGGATCGCCCCGCCGCACGATCAGCCGGCTGCCGATCTTGCGCAGCGCGCGGTCCAGCGGCGCCAGCGCCATCGCCTGGCGCTGCGCGCTGGCGGGCCGGTCGCTTGCCTCACGCGGATCCAGGATCACCAGCGGGATCACCGCGCCCGCGGCGGCGGCCGCGACCAGCGCCGGGTGGTCGTCCAGCCGCAGAACCCGCCTGAACCAACAGATGACCGTCATCGCATTCTCCCTTGATGCCCGGATGATCACGCGCCAGCGGCGATATGGTTTCATCGCCCGTGCCGCGCGCAAAGAAAACGCGCGGCATTGTCACACCGGGCCGGGGTGGTATAGCTGAAACCCCGCCCGCCCATAAGGCCCACAGCCCTTGTCCGATCCCAGCTTTCCCCCCGGCTTCGTCTCGCTTGTCTCGGCGGGTCCGGGCGATCCCGACCTGCTGACGCTGAAGGCCGCGCGCAGGCTGGCCCATGCCGACGTGGTGCTGTTCGACGACCTGGCATCCGGGCCGGTGCTGGACCATGCGGGTCCGCAGGCCGACCTGATCGCCGTGGGCAAGCGGGCGGGCCGCCCGTCGGCCAAGCAGGACGCCGTGAACGCGCTGATCGTGCAGCATGCGCAGGCCGGGCGCCGCGTCGTGCGCCTGAAGTCGGGCGACAGCGGCATCTTCGGCCGGCTGGAGGAGGAGTTGGTGGCCCTGACCGCCGCCGGCATCCCCTGGGAGATCGTGCCCGGCGTCACCTCGGCCAGTGCCGCGGCGGCGGCGATGGGCATGCCGCTGACCCGGCGCCTGACCGCGCGGCGGGTGCAGTTCGTGACCGGTGCCGACATCACCGGCCAGCTGCCCGGCGACATCAACTGGGCCGCGCTGGCCGACCCGCTGACCACGACCGTGGTCTTCATGGGCCAGCGCAGCTTTCCCAAGATGGCGCAGGGGTTGATCGACCACGGCCTGCCCCCCGACACCCCCGCCCTGCTGGCCGAGGCCGTTGGCCATCCCGGCCAGCGCCTGCTGCCCGGAACGGTGTCGTCGCTGGCCGATCTTCTGTCGCGCGACGGGCCGGCCAGCCAGCCGGGGCTGATCCTCTATGGACCGCTGGCGCTGCCCGCCTGAGGGTTCCCGCCCCGGCGCGGGCCTTTGCCTAAAATGCACGTCAAGCAAGACTGGCCAGGCGGCGCGGTTAAGACCATCTTAACACCTGCCCCCTGTTCCCGGCGCCGATGGCCGGACAACCCGCAGTATTGCCATGATCGTGTATCGCCACGTGACGACCTTTGGCGTCACGGAACAACGCTGGCTGTCCAATCTGACCGACCTCGAGATCGTCGAGGCCGACGGCCGCCTGCTGCTGGTGGCGGCGAACCAGGTCCGGGGCGGGATCAGCACCTATGCAATCAGCGACCCCGCGGCCCCCATCACCATGCTGCGCACCCGCCCCTATCTGGCCGACTTCACCTATCAGGGACCGCCGCAGATCACCGCGATCCACATGGGTGGCGACACGCTGATCCATGTGGGCCAGATGGGCGGGGCCAGCAACCTGGGCGTGACGCTGCGCGGCGACATCGGGGCGATGTCGACCTTTGGCTGGCTGTTCGGCACCAGCCTGGGTCCGCAGGTGACGGCCCTGGGCCAGGTGGACACGGGCCAGGCGCAGGTGCTGTATTCGGCGCAGGGCGGCGGGCTGACGCTGACCACCCACCGGATGGGCGCGGACGGCGCGCTGGTCCGGGCAGGCCAGGCCACCATTGCCACCCCGGCGGGCACGACCGACGCGAACCTGGACAAGATCACCGATGTCAGCGTGGACGGGCAGCGGATCC
This sequence comes from Paracoccus haeundaensis, assembly GCF_006239215.1. Classification (NCBI taxonomy): domain Bacteria; kingdom Pseudomonadati; phylum Pseudomonadota; class Alphaproteobacteria; order Rhodobacterales; family Paracoccaceae; genus Paracoccus; species Paracoccus haeundaensis. The sequence goes on along the minus strand of NZ_VDDC01000024.1, from coordinate 16,947 downwards.
TGATCTCGATCTCGGGGAACGGGAACTTCATCGCGACGCATCTGGTGTCGGCGTCGGGCGCGCTGACGCCGGGCATGGTGCACGGCGCGGACCGCGGCACCGGCTATGACGTGCCATCCGACGTGGATGCGGTGCAGTTCGGCGGCCGCACCTATGTGGTGATGGCGGCGACAGGGTCCGGGACGCTGACCGTGTTCCGCCTGACCGCCGACGGGCGGCTGACCACCGTCGATCACGTCCTGGACGAGGGGACGACCCGGTTCCAGAACGCCACCGCGCTGGAGACCGTGGTCCTGGGCGGGCGGGCCTTCGTCTTTGCGGGCGGGGCCGATGACGGGATCAGCGTGTTCACCATGCTGCCCGACGGGCGGCTGCTGCACCTGACCACCATCATCGACACCGACGCGATGACCCTGGCCGATGTCACCGACATCGAGGCGCGGGTGATCGACGGCCGCATCCTGCTGTTCGTCGGTTCCGGGACCGAGACGGGCGTGACGCAACTGGTCTTCGAGCCCGGCCCGATCGGGGCCACGGCCACGGCGGGAGCGGGCACCGCGCGTGGCGGCACCGGGGGCGACCTGCTGGTCGCCGGCGCCGCCACCACCCGGATCGAGGGGGGCGACGGCAACGACATCCTGGTCGCGGGCGCGGGCCCGGTGACCCTGATGGGCGGCGCGGGGGCCGACATCTTCGTGCCGTCGCGGGTGACCGGGCGGATCACCATCCTGGACTATGACCCCGCGGTGGACCGGCTGGACATGTCGATGCTGGGCAACATCCGCAGTGTCTGGCAGCTGCGCTTCATCCCCACGGCGAACGGGGTGATGATCATCTATGGCGACACCATCCTGGACATCACCACCCGCACCGGGCGCGGCCTGACCGCGGCCGATTTCTCGAACGCGCTGTTCCCGGTGGGCCACTATCTGGCACCCGAGACCGACCCCGTGGTGACGCCCCCCGTCCCGCCCCCCTCGACCGAGGCGCTGTGGATCTTCGGTACGGCGGACGCCAATCACCTGATCGGCGGCGCCCGGCGCGAACAGATCATGGCCGGGTCGGGCAACGACACCGTCTCCGGCGGCGCGGGCGACGACACCTTGCGCGGAGAGGCGGGCAACGACTATCTGCGCGGCGGCGACGGCCATGACAGCCTGCATGGCGGCCCGGGCCGCGACACGCTGTTCGGGGATGCGGGCGACGACCTGCTGCACGGCGACGATGACGACGACCTGCTCTATGGCGGCGACGGAACGGACACGCTGCATGGCGATTCGGGCAACGACACGCTGTATGGCGGGGCGGGCAACGATCGGCTGTCGGGGGGCGACGGCAACGACGTGCTGTCCGGCGAGGTGGGCAACGACTGGCTGGAGGATCTGTCCGGCAACAACCGCCTTCTGGGCGGGGACGGTGATGACACGCTGATCGCCGGGGCCGGAATCGACTACCTGGACGGCGGCGCAGGCCATGACAGCCTGCAGGCGGGCGACGGGCGCGACACGCTTTTGGGCGGGGATGGCGACGATCGGCTGTTCGGCGATGGCGGCGATGACCTGCTGATCGGCGGGGCGGGCAACGACCACCTGGAGGGGGGCGACGGCACAGACCGCCTGTCAGGCGGCACCGGCCGCGACACCCTGCTGGGCGGGGTCGGCGACGATGTCCTGGAGGGAAACGAGGATGACGACCAGCTCGACGGCGGCGAGGGCAACGACACGCTGTTCGGCGGGACGGGGGGCGACCGCCTGCTGGGCGGTGCCGGGCATGACGTGCTGTGGGGCGGTGACGGCAATGACATGCTGTGGGGCGGCGATGACCAGGACACGTTGTGGGGCGGCTGGGGCTGGGACACGCTGTACGGCGATGGCGGCAACGACGTCCTGAACGGCGAGGGCGGCAATGACATGCTGTTCGGCGGCATGGGCGACGACCGCCTGTTCGGCGGATCCGGCAACGACCGCCTGTTCGGAGAGGACGGCAACGACCTGTTGATCTCGATGGTCGGATGGAACGTGCTGGACGGCGGCACGGGCAATGATACGCTCACCGCGGGGATCGGGCGCGACCGCCTGATCGGCGGGGTGGGCAATGACGTCCTGCAGGGCGGAGCGGGCGACGACACGCTGGATGGCGGGACGGGCAACGACCGCATGAACGGCGGCCCCGGGCATGACCGTATGTTCGGCGGCACGGGGTTCGACCTGCTGATGGGGGGGGGCGGCAACAACGTCATGTCCGGCGGCATGGGCAACGACACCCTGCTGGGCGGCGGCGGCAACGACTGGATGAACGGCGATCTGGGCAATGATATCCTTCGCGGCGGGGCCGGCAACGACCGCATGTCCGGCGGCGCGGGGGCGGACCGCCTGTTCGGAGAGGCCGGCAACGACCGCATGTTCGGGGATGCGGACGACGACGTCATGGATGGCGGCATCGGGGCGGACTGGCTGGTTGGCGGGCTGGGCAATGACCGCCTGAACGGCGGCTGGCACAACGACACGCTGGACGGGGGCGTGGGCAATGACTGGCTGTCCGGAGGGCCGGGCAACGACCTGCTGCGCGGCGGGCCGGGGTCGGACCGGATGCTGGGCGGGCCGGGCAACGACGTGCTGGTCGGCGGGATGGGCGGCGATGTGATGCAGGGCGGTGCGGGGCGCGACACGTTCCGGTTCTTCGGCGCGATGGACAGCCCGCGCCGGGCCCCCGACCTGATCACCGATTTCCGGACGGGCGAGGATCTGCTGGACCTGCGCGCGATGAACCTGACCTATGCCGGGTCGGGCGGGCATCAGGGCCAGCGATCCCTGCGGTGGGAGCATGTGGGCCAGCAGACGCACCTGCTGATCGACGTGAACGGCGACCGACAGGCCGACATGCTGATCCGGCTGGACGGTCGGCTGTCGCTGGACGGCGACGACTTCCTGCTCTAGCGCGCCAGCCGCGCCGCGGCCCAGGACGCGGCCTCGGCCACGACCGGATCGGCGTCCCCGGTCAGCCCCCGCGCCACGGGTGCCAGCGCGGCGTCGCCGGAATTGCCGATGGCGTACAGCACGTTCCGGACAAAGCGGTCGCGCCCGATCCGCTTGATCGGCGACCCCGAAAACCGCGCCCGGAACGCCGCGTCGTCCAGTCCCGCCAGCTCCGCCAGCGGCGGCGCATCGATGATCCCCCGATAGCGCATCTCGGAGCCTGCCTGCGCGAACTTGTTCCACGGACAGACCGCCAGGCAATCGTCGCAGCCATAGATCCGGTTGCCCATCAGCGCCCGCAGGTCGGGGTCCACCGGCCCCTTGTGCTCAATCGTCAGGTAGGAGATGCAGCGCCGCGCATCCAGCTGATAGGGCGCAGGAAAGGCCCCGGTCGGACAGACGTCCAGACAGGCGCGACAGGACCCGCAATGACTGACCTGCGGCGCGTCCGGTGGCAGCGGCATGGTCGTGAAGATCGCGCCCAGAAAGAACCAACTGCCCAGATCGCGCGACAAAAGGTTGGTGTGCTTGCCCTGCCAGCCCAGGCCCGCGGCCTGCGCCAGGGGCTTTTCCATCACCGGCGCGGTGTCGACAAAGACCTTGATCTGGTGCCCCGGCTCGGGCGCCGTTTCCAGCATCCAGCGCCCCAACCGCTTCAGCCGCTTCTTGACCAGATCGTGATAATCGCGCCCCTGCGCATAGACGCTGACAGCGGCGCGGTCGCGCTGATCCAGCACCGCCAGCGGATCGCCCTCGGGGGTGTACAGCTCGGCCAGCATCACCACCGACCGCGCCTCGGGCCACAGCGCCGCCGGATCGCCGCGCCAGCTCATGCGTTCGGCCATCCAGCCCATCTGCCCGTGCCGCCCCTGGGCCACGAAATCCGCCAGCCGCCCGGCCAGCTCCGGCACGCCGTCCGGGCGCATGACGCCCATCGCGGCAAATCCCACCGCGCGCGCCTCGGCCTGAATCCGGGCCTTCTGCTTTGCCCAAATACCCCGGGGGGGATCGCCGCCAGGCGATGGGGGGCTGGCCCCCCCGCCCTCAGCCGAAGTCAAGCTCGGCATAATGCGGCGCAGGATGGATGCCCGGCACCTGGTCGGCCAAGACCGACCGGAACGCGGGGCGGGACTTGATGGTCGCATACCAGTCGCGCAGACCCTCGGACCGGTCCCAATCCACGTCCGAGATGTAATCCAGGCACGAGAAATGCGCGGCCGCAGTGAAATCCGCCAGGCTCAGCGTGTTGCCCGCCAGCCAGCGCCGCGTCTCCAGCAGGGACGACAGATAGTCAATGTGGTCCTTGACCGCGCGCAGCCCATCCTTGACCACGCGGCTGTCGGGATACCCCGACCGGGTGATCTTCTTCCAGACGCGCTCGTTCAGGATGGGCTGGGTGACCTCGGTGTGGAACTTGTCGTCGAACCAGGCGCACAGGCGGCGCACCTCGTGGCGCTCCAGCGGGGTCTGCGGCATCAGCGACGGGGCGGGCACCGCCTCGTCCAGGTATTCGATGATCGCCTGGCTTTCCGCCAGCAGGTTGCCGCGATAGCGCAGCACCGGCAGCTTGCCCGCCGGATTGCGGCGCTTCAGATCGGGCGATCCCTCCCAGTACCGCTCCTCGACCAGTTCGACCTCGATCTTCTTCTCGGCCAGGACCAGCCGCACCTTGCGGCAGAACGGGGACAGGGCGGTGTGGTACAGTCGCGTGGTCTGCGTGTTGGTGTTCATGGCTGCTCGAGACCTTCTTCTTATTGTCGCAACGCCCCGTTGATACGCCCCGACCCCGCCGCTTTCAACCGCAGCCCTCAGAAGCAGGCGGCCCGCCCGTCCCGCGCGATCGTCTCTGCCCCGTCCAGGATGGCCCGCGACCGCGCCGACGGCCCCGACGGGCTGCGCTGGCGCGGGTTGGGCAGGACGGCGGCCAGGCGCGCGGCCTGCACGGGGGTCAGCCGGTCGGGGGTGGTGCCGAAATGGTCGCGCGCCGCGGCATGGATGCCGAAGATGCCCGGCCCGAATTCGGCCAGGTTAAGATAGACCTCAAGGATGCGGGCCTTGGACCACAAGGCCTCGATCTGCGGCGTCAGGATCGTTTCGGCGGCCTTGCGCGGCCAGCTGCGCGTCTGCCACAGGAACGCGTTCTTGGCGGTCTGCTGTGTGATCGTGGACGCCCCCCGCGACGACCCCGACGCGACCACCTTGCGGATCTCGACCATGTCGAAACCCCAGTGGCTGCAGAAATTCGCGTCCTCGGCCGCGACCACCGCACGGCGCATCACGGGGGCGATGTCCGCCAGCCGCGTCCATTCGCGCGGGGTCAGCGGGTGCTGGCGCGCGGCGCCGACCATCGTCCAGGTATGCGGCGGGTTCACGACGCCATAGATCGCCACCGACCCCAGCATCACCAGCACCGCCCGCAGCGCCAGAAAGCGCAGCCAGAACATCGGCCTGCCGCGCCTGCGGGCGGATCGGGCCGGTTCGGTCTTGGGGGGGTGGGCGCGGCGCAGGATCATGCCCGCATGTCTCATGGTGCGGCGCTTTGCGTCAAGCGCACCTTGCCAGCCGCGCGGCCCCGCGCCACCCTGCCCGCGAACAACCGCCCCGAGGATGCCATGACCCGACATGCCGCGCCGATCCTGCCCCTGCTGCTGGCCCTTGCCGCCCCCGCGCTGGCACAGCCGATGCTGTCCCTGCCGCTGGCGCCCGATGCCACCATGACCAGCGTCACGCATGATTGCGACGACGGGCGTCAGGTGGCGGCGACCTATGTGACGTCGGGGGACGATGCCTTGGCGCTGGTCACGCTGGAGGACGGCCCGCGGATCTTCGTCAACGTGATCGCGGCATCGGGTGCGCGCTATGTCTCCGGGGCGCTGGAATGGTGGACCAAGGGCGACCAGGTGACGTTCATCGACGCCATGTCGGACGCGGACCCCGTCACCTGCACCGCCCGGCCCTAAAACGCAGCGCGGCCCCGCAAGGGGGCCGCGCCGGATGTCATTCCGCGGGAACCGCGCGGGTCTGGTCCACCGCCTCGATGGGGTGGGACAGGTGCTGCAGCATCTCCTTGGGGCAGACCTGCAGGAAGTTGCCCTTCTCGCGGTCCCAGTTCGACAGGATCTCGTCGGCGCGACGCGATCCGGTCTCCTTGAGGTGCCGTTCGATCAGGCCCTTCAGCTGATCCTCCCAGTGGTCCTGGGTCACGGCGCACATCACCAGCGTTTCCGGGTTGATGTAGTCGCGCGCCAGCCCCTCGGGGTCGTACAGATAGGCCATCCCCCCGGTCATGCCCGCACCGAAGTTCGCGCCGATCCGACCCAGGATGACGGCCACGCCGCCGGTCATGTATTCGCAGCCGTTCGACCCGCAGCCCTCGATCACCACGCTTGCACCGCTGTTGCGGACCGCAAAGCGTTCGCCCGCACGGCCCGCCGCGAACAGATGCCCGTTCGTCGCGCCATAGAGGACCGTGTTGCCGATGATCGTGTTGTCGGCCGCGACCAGCGGGCTGGCCATCGGCGGCCGCACCACGATGGTGCCGCCCGACAGACCCTTGCCGACATAGTCGTTGGCATCGCCCGAGACCTCGATCTTCAGCCCCGGGGCCGCGAAGGCACCAAGCGACTGCCCGGCGCTGCCGGTCAGGCGGATCGTCAGGTGGTCGGGCTGCAGGTTGTTGCGCATCCCGAACTTCTGCACGATCAGCGACGACGTGCGCGTCCCGATGGTGCGGTGGGTGTTGCGGACCGCATAGGACAGCTGCATCTTCTCGCCGTCCTCGAAGAAACGGGCGGCGTCCTTGACGATCTCGGCGTCCAGCGTGTCCAGCACGGCATTGCGCGGCTTGGTGCGGTCATAGACGATCTTGTCCGCCCCATCGACGGTGATCAGCAGCGGGTTCAGGTCCAGATCGTCCAGGTTCGCCGCACCCCGGCTGACCTGGGTCAGCAGGTCCGCACGACCGATGATCTCGTCGATCGAGCGCGCCCCGATGGATGCCAGGATCTCGCGCACCTCCTGGGCATAGAAGGTGATCAGGTTCACCACCTTGTCCGCCGACCCGGTGAACATGGCGCGCAGCTTCTCGTCCTGGGTGCAGACGCCTACCGGGCAGGTGTTCGACTGGCACTGGCGGACCATGATGCAACCCATCGCGATCAGCGCGGCGGTGCCGATGCCGTATTCCTCGGCGCCCATCATCGCCGCCATGACGATGTCGCGGCCCGTGCGCAAACCGCCATCGGTGCGCAGCGTCACCCGCTCGCGCAGACGGTTCATGGCCAGGACCTGATGCGCCTCGGTCAGGCCCATCTCCCAGGGAAGACCCGCGAACTTGATCGACGTGGCGGGCGAGGCGCCCGTGCCGCCGTTATGGCCGCTGATCAGGATCACGTCGGCCTTGGCCTTGGCCACGCCCGCCGCGATCGTGCCGACGCCCGACGATGCCACCAGCTTGACGGTGATCTTGGCGCGCGGGTTGATCTGCTTGAGGTCATAGATCAGCTGCGCCAGATCCTCGATCGAATAGATGTCGTGGTGCGGCGGCGGGCTGATCAGCGTCACGCCCGGCGTCGAGTGACGCAGACGCGCGATCAGCTTGGTGACCTTCATGCCGGGCAGCTGGCCGCCCTCGCCGGGCTTGGCACCCTGGGCGACCTTGATCTCCAGTTCCTCGCAGGCGTTCAGGTATTCGGCGGTGACACCGAAGCGGCCCGAGGCGACCTGCTTGATCTTGGCGCAGGGGTTGTCGCCATTGGGCAGCGGATGGCTGTGCGCCGGGTCCTCTCCGCCCTCGCCCGAATCGGACTTTGCGCCGATCCGGTTCATCGCGATGTTCAGCGTCATATGCGCCTCGGGGGACAGCGCCCCCAGCGACATGCCCGGCGTCACGAAGCGCTTGCGGATCGAGGTGATCGATTCGACCTCCTCGATCGGCACCGGCTTGCCGAAGGGCTTGATGTCCAAGAGATCGCGGATGTGGATGGGCGGGTTGGTCCGCATCGTGGCGCTGAACTGCTTCCAGATGTCATAGGACGCCTTTTCGCAGGCCACCTGCAGCAGCTTCATGGTGTTGGCTTCCCAGGCGTGCTTTTCGCCCGTCCGCCGCAGCTTGTAGAAGCCGCCGACCGGCAGCATGTCCACGTTGTCGGTGCGGAAGGCGACCTGGTGCAGCGCCTCCAGCTTGGCCTGCAGCCCGTGCAGGCCGATGCCCGAGATCCGCGACTGCATGCCGGGGAAATATTCGGCGACCATGGCGCGCGACAGGCCCACCGCCTCGAAGTTCAGACCGCCCCGATAGGACGACAGGACCGAGATGCCCATCTTGGCCATGATCTTCAGCAGGCCCGCGTCGATGGCCGTGCGATAGCGGCGCATGTTCTCGACCAGGGTCCCGGTCAGCAGTCCGCGCGCGATCCGGTCGTCGATCGAATCCTGCGCCAGATAGGGGTTCACCGTCGTCGCGCCGCAGCCGATCAGCACCGCAAAGTAATGCGGGTCGATGCATTCCGCCGACCGCACGTTGACCGAACAGAAGGTCCGCAGGCCCTTGCGCGTCAGCCAGGAATGCACCGCGCTGGTCGCCAGGATCATCGGCATCGCGACCCGGCCAGGGCCCTGCGCGTCGTCAGACAGAACCAGATGGCCCGCGCCCGACCGCACGGCATCCTCGGCCTCGGCGCGGATGCGCGCCAGTCCCTCGCCCAGGGCGTCCGGCCCGGCACCTTCGGCAAAGGTGCAGTCGATGACGGTGACGGTGTCGCCGAACATCTTGACCATCTCATCGTATTCGCCGTTGGCGATGAAGGGGCTCTCCAGCACCACGATCTCGGTCTGGGCACTGCTTTCGTCCAGCACGTTCTTGAGGTTGCCGAAGCGTGTCTTCAGCGACATCACCCGCGTCTCGCGCAGGCTGTCGATCGGCGGGTTCGTCACCTGGCTGAAGTTCTGGCGGAAGAAATGGCTCATCGGGCGGTACTGGTTCGACAGGACCGCAGGCGGCGTGTCGTCGCCCATCGACGCGATGGATTCCTTGGCGTCCTCGGCCATCGGGGCCAGGACATGCTCCAGATCCTCATGGGTGAACCCGGCCGCGCTCTGCCGGCGACGCAGGGCGTCGCCCTGGTACCGCACGACCTCGGGCAGGTCGCGCATGATGTCGTTCAGCTCGGTGACCTTCTCGATCCACTCGCCAAAGGGCTGGCTGCCGGCCAGGCGATCCTTGATCTCGGTGTCGTGGTACAGCTTGCCGTCCCACATATCGACCGCGATCATCTGCCCCGGTCCCAACGCGCCCTTCTCGCGCACGCCGGTCTCGTCCACCGGCACCATGCCGACCTCGGAGCCCGCGATCAGCAGGTTGTCACCCGTCACGACATAGCGCATCGGCCGCAGCCCGTTGCGGTCCAGGCCGCCGCAGACCCAACGCCCGTCGGTCATGGCCAGCGCCGCGGGGCCGTCCCACGGCTCCATCACCGCGTTGCAATAGGCGTACATATCCGCCCAGGCCTTGGGCATGTCGGTCGTGGCCTTGGACCAGCTTTCCGGGACCAGCATCGTCTTGGTCATCGGCGCGGACCGCCCGGACCGCACCAGAACCTCGAACACCGCATCCAGCGCCGCCGAATCCGACGACCCGGCGGGCACGATCGGCTTGATGTCCTCGGCCGCGTCGCCGAAGGCCGACGATGCCATGCGGATCTCGTGGCTGCGCAGCCAGTTCAGGTTGCCCTTGAGCGTGTTGATCTCGCCGTTATGGGCCAGCATGCGGAAAGGCTGGGCCAGCCACCATTGCGGGAAGGTGTTGGTGCTGTAACGCTGGTGATAGATCGCAAAGGCCGATTCAAACCGCTCGTCCTTCAGGTCGGGATAGAATTCAGCGACCTGCTCGGCCAGCATCATGCCCTTGTAGATGATCGACCGGCAGGACAGCGAACAGAAATACAGCTCGCGCACCTGCGCCGCGATGGCGGCCTTCTCGATGCGGCGGCGGATGATGTACAGTTCGCGCTCGAAGCGGACTTGGTCGATGTCCTTCTCGCAGCGGATCAGGATCTGCTCGATCTCGGGGCGGGTGGCGTTCGCCTTCTCGCCCAGCACGGCGGTGTTCACCGGCACATGGCGCCAGCCATAGATATAGTGCCCCATCCGCAGGACCTCGGATTCCACGATGGTCCGGCAGGCCTCCTGGGCGGCAAAGTTCGTGCGCGGCAGGAACACCTGGCCGACCGCGATTAGCTTGTTCTGATCGGGTTCGTGGCCCGTGCGGCGCACCTGGTCATAGAAGAACGGCACCGGGATCTGGACGTGGATGCCCGCGCCGTCGCCGGTCTTGCCATCCGCATCCACCGCGCCGCGATGCCAGATGGCCTTCAGCGCGTCGATGCCGTTCTGCACGACCCGGCGGCTGGCCTTGCCGTCCAGATCGACCACGAAGCCCACGCCGCAAGACGAATGCTCGTCCTCCTCGCGGTACAGGCTGTTCTGGTCCATCCATGCGCGGCGGGCTTCTTCCTGTGCTTGCCAGTCCATGGTCATGATGCGGCCCTTTCCTGCGGGATCTGCGTCAGCAACTGATCGCAGTCGAATTGTGGGGTTGTGGAACCGAACCCGGCCTCGCCGGGAAAGGTGAACAGCACGGGGCTGTCGTCGGTCTCGGTCTTGGCGCCGGTCCAGTCGCTGCCGGTCTCGGTCCCGCCATAGAAGCGGTTGAACTCGCGGCTGATGTACTGGCTGCCCTCGCGGGTGATCAGAACCTCGCCGCCGGCGTCGCGGGTGGTCAGCCGGAAGCGGGTCCGTTCCAGTGCCTGGCCATCGATCGTGACGGTCTCTCCGGTCAGGGTGTCGGCGCCCTGGTGGTGCAGGCGCTGGCCGTCATCGGTCTGGGTCCAGAAGTCGAAATCATCGCGCCCCGTGGCCAACAACTCGCTGAAGCTGGCATGGTCGTCGGCCTCCTCGACCAGCCGGTCGATCAGGCCGGACGACATGCTCTGGCTCTCGATCCAGCGGGTCTCGGCGTCGATAGTGGACAGGTGGTACAGGCCCTCGCGCCCGAAATGGGCGCTGTGCTGATAGCCTTCGGGATCGGCATTGCAGGTATAGTACTGGCTGACGGTGCAGCTGCGGTTCTGCACCGTGACGTTCAGCGTGCAGCCTGCGGGCGGCGTGAAGCTGGCCGCCCCCGCCTGCCCCGCCGCCAGCATCCCGCCCGCCAGCACCAGAAGCGTCAACAGGCCCGACATGATCCCGACAGCGGGGACGGCCCGCGCCGCCGCGGCCCCGTGCCGCCGTCCGCACGCTGCACGCCCCGTGTCATGGTGGTGCGCCATCGCCATGCCCCTATTCGGCGGCGATGCGGGCATCGCCCGTCAGGAAGGTCGCGATCGCGTCCGCGGCCTCGCGCCCGTCGCGGATCGCCCAGACGACCAGGCTGGCGCCGCGCACGATGTCGCCCACCGCGAACACGCCGGGGATCGAAGTCTGGTGCGTCTGGAAGTTCGCCTTGATGGTGCCCCACCGCGTGACCTCCAGCCCGTCCACGCCCCACAGCTTGGGCAGGTCCTCGGGTTCGAATCCCAGGGCCTTGATGACCAGGTCGGCGGGTTCGTCGTAATCGGCGCCCTCGATCAGCTCGGGCGACTGGCGGCCGGTGACGTCGGGCTGACCCAGGCGCATCTTCTGGATGCGCACCGAGGCGATCTGCGGCAGGCCGTCGACGTCACGCTCCTGCGCCTCGGCGGCGATGCCGGTCACGTGGCCCGCAAAGGCGCCGGGGGCCGACAGCCAGACGAACTCGACGCCCTCCTCCTCGGCGTTCTGCACCTCGCGCTGGCTCCCCGGCATGTTGGCGCGGTCGCGCCGGTACAGGCACTTGACCGATTGGGCGCCCTGGCGGATGGCCGTGCGCACGCAATCCATGGCCGTGTCGCCGCCGCCGATGACGACGACCCGCTTGCCCTTGGCGTTCAGCTCTCCGTCGTCGAAATCGGGAACGTCGTCGCCGAACTCGACCTTGTTCGAGGCGGTCAGATAGTCGATCGCGCGGACGATCCCGCCGTGATCGGCGTTGTCCAGGTCCAGGTCGCGGGTCTTGTAGACGCCCGTGGCGATCAGCACCGCATCGTGCTTGCCGCGGATCGCGTCAAAGCTGATGTCCTCGCCCACGTTGCAGTTCAGCACGAACTCGACACCGCTGTCCGCCAGCAGCTGGTTGCGGCGCATCACCACGTCCTTCTCCAGCTTGAAGCCGGGGATGCCATAGGTCATCAGCCCGCCCGCGCGGTCATAGCGGTCATAGATCGTGACCTGGAACCCCTGCTTGCGCAGCATGTCCGCCGCTGCCAGGCCGCCCGGCCCGGCTCCGATGATGCCGACCGATTCGGCACGCTCCTGCGCGGGCTTGAAGGGCTGGACCCAGCCGTTGTCCCAGGCGGTGTCGGTGATGTACTTCTCGACCGCGCCGATGGTGACGGTGCCGTGGCCCGACTGCTCGATCACGCAGTTGCCCTCGCACAGGCGGTCCTGGGGACAGATGCGGCCGCAGATCTCGGGGAAGGTGTTGGTGGCCTGGCTGACGCGATAGGCCTCCTCCAGCCGACCCTCGGCGGTCAGACGCAGCCAGTCGGGGATGTTGTTGTGCAGCGGGCAGTGCGACTGGCAATAAGGCACGCCGCACTGGCTGCAGCGGCTGGACTGTTCGGCGGCCTTGGCTGCGGCGAATTCGCGATAGATCTCGTGGAAATCCTCGCTGCGGTCGGCAGCGGCGCGTTTTTCGGGCATCTCGCGCGGGGTCGAGACGAATGTCAGCATCTTCTGCGTGGCCATGGCTGCGCTACCTTCCCTGAAAGGACTTCGGCAACCGCAATAAACCAAGGCTTTTGCGATGAAAAGTCAGCAGTACTGACCTAATCACCACTTTTTTGGTGCGCGGGCCAAGTTTTTGTCCGCACACCCGCGATATTAGGTCAGCATTACTTACATACCCAGTGCAAGTGCCAGCAACGCAAGGCTTCCGACGACGATGCGCCACCATGCGAACAGCCCGTATCCGTGCTGGGACACGTAACCAAGCAGCCAGCGCACCACCACGACGGCGGCCAGAAAGGCGGTGATGAAGCCCACGGCGATGTCGTTGATCGCGCCCGCATCCAGCACCGCGCGATTCTGCCACAGGTCCAGGCTGAAGGCGCCCAGCATCGTGGGCATCGCCAAGAAGAACGAGAATTCGGCGGCCGACCGCTTGTCCGCGCCCATCAGCAGCGCACCGACGATGGTGGCCCCCGACCGCGACACGCCGGGGATCATGGCAAGGCACTGGAACAGGCCGATGCGGAAGGCCATCGACAAAGGAATGTCCTCGGCCCGGGTATAGCGGGGGGTGGCGGCGCGGCGGTCGACCCACAGCAGGACGAAGCCGCCCAGGATCAGCATGACCGCGACCAGCATCGGCGTCTCGAACAGCACCGTCTTGATGAAGCCGTGCGCCATCGCGCCGATCACCGCCGCCGGGGCGAAGGCCAGCAGGACCGCGCCGATGAACCGCCGGGCGACCGGATCGTGGGGCGCGTCGCGCACCACCTGCACCAGCCGGGCGGCGTAAAGGCCCAGGATCGCCAGCAGGGCGCCCAGCTGGATCAGCACCTCGAAGGACCGGGCGGGCGAATCGAAGCCCAGGAAATGACCGGCCAGCAGCAGGTGGCCCGTCGACGACACCGGAATGAACTCGGTCAGGCCCTCGAGAACCCCGAGGGCGGCGGCGACGATCGTGTTGTGGTCCATCAGTGCTCGCGCAGGTTCTTGGCGGACCGCTTGATCGAATCGTACTGGCCCGACGGGCGGAAGCACACCAGATAGTCGTCCAGAACGGACCCGGCCGCCGTGGGCACGATGCCCAGATCCGCGAAACCGCGGGCGCCGGGCGTGACGACGTTGTCCTTGCGCAGCAGGGCCAGCTGGTCGCGGCTCAGCGGGCTGGTGAACAGGCCGCCGGTGACCGCCTGCGCCACGCCCATCGCGGCCGATGCCAGTCGCGCGATCGGGAACGGCAGGTTCACCACCGCGCGGCGGCGGTGGACGGCGGACAGCACCTGCCCCACGATCTGGCGGGTGGTCAGGATCTCGGGGCCGCCCAGCTCATAGATGCCGGGGGCGGCGGTGCCAGTGGCGCCCATCACCGCCGCGCGGGCGACGTCGCCCACGAAAACCGGCTGCATCCGGGTGTTGCCGCCCACGATGGGCATCACCGGCCCCATCCGCGACATGCCCGCAAAGCGGTTGTAGAAATTGTCGTCGGCACCGAAGATCACCGACGGGCGCAGCACGACCGCATCGGGACGCGCGGCCAGCACCGCGGCCTCGCCCCGCGATTTCGACGCGATGTACGTGCTGTCCGATTCGGGATCGATCCCCAGGCCCGAGATATGGACCAGCCGCGCGACGCCCATCTCCGCCGACAGGCGGGCGATGTTGTCGGCGCCGGTCTCGAACACGGTCTTGAAAGTGCTCTTGCCCTGCGCGTTCAGGATGTTGACGCAGTTGATCGCGGCATCCGCCCCGGTCAGGGCAGCCCGGACAGAGTTTTCGTCGCGGATGTTGCACATGACGGGGACGACCTGCCCGACCGCGCCATAGGTGCGGGTGAACAGCGCCTCGTCGGGGCGGCGGACGGCTATGCGGACGCGCCAGCCCTCCTTGGCCATCAGCCGGGCCACCTGCCGGCCGACAAAGCCCGATCCGCCAAAGATCGTGACCAGTTTCGCCATGGGCGTCTCGCCTCCCTCTGATAGGCCGAATGTCGCGTGATCCTTACCCCCGACGCGCGTTCCGGGCAAGGCTGCGCAGGGTCGCGGGCAGCTTCGCGCACCGCCTTGGCAGGTCTTGGCAAAAAACTGTCGAAAAACTTTCACGACCCCCATTGACGCCCCCCCGCACTCGCTTTAATCAGCCGCTCATACCACCTGCCCAGGTGGCGGAATTGGTAGACGCGCACGGTTCAGGTCCGTGTGCCGCAAGGTGTGGAGGTTCGAGTCCTCTCCTGGGCACCAAAAACAAAACCCCCGAAAACCTCGTGTTTTCGGGGGTTTTGCTTGTCCGGCGGGACGATCCGACCTTGGGGCTTTTCATTTCCGCGCTGGTCGCGTTCCCTCTGGCGAAACATGGGGACGTGATGAGCTTGTATCTGGGGATCGACGGGGGCGGCACGGGCTGCCGGGCAGCCATTGCCGATGCGGCGGGCCGCGTGCTGGGCCGCGGTCAGGGCGGGCCGGCAAACATCAATTCCGATCCATTCGGCGCGGTGACCAGCGTGCTGGCCGCGGCGACGGCGGCGATGGCTCAGGCCGGGGCCTCGCCTGCGGACCTGACCGCGGTGCTGGGCCTGGCCGGGGGCGGCATGCAGGACGCGGCCCGCGCGATGCAGGCGCGCCTGCCCTTCGCGCGCAGCCTGGTGGTGAACGATGCCGTCACTGCCGCGCGTGGCGCGCTTGGCGCGGATGACGGCATCCTGGTCGCGGTGGGCACCGGGTCGGTGCTGGCGGTCCAGCGCGGCGGCCATCTGCGCCAGATCGGGGGGCGCGGCTTTCTGATGGGGGACGAGGGCAGCGGTGCCGTCCTGGGCCGCACCCTGCTGGCGCGGGCGATGCGGGCGGGCGACGGGCTGGTCCCGGACACGCCCCTGCTATCCGCGCTGCGCGACGAATTCGGTGGGTTCGAGGGGATCATCGCCTTCGGCACCAGCGCCGCGCCTGCGCGCTTTGCGGAACTGGCCCCGCGCCTGGTCGCCTCGGACGATCCCGCGGCCCGCGCGATTCTGGACCAGGCGGTGGCCCAGATCGGCGACGCGGTGCGCGTGCTGCAGGATGGCGACCGCCTGCCAGTGGTCTGCACCGGCGGGCTGGGCCCCTTCTATGCCGCGGCGCTGGCGGCGGACTGGCCCGTTGTTCCCGCCCGCGGCACCGGCGTGGACGGTGCGCTGGACATGGCACGGGCCTGGGCGCCATGACCCTGCAGACCCTGGCCGCCACCACCCTGTTCGATGGCGCGCAGCTGCTGGACGACATGGCGGTGATCCTGCGCGACGGGGTGATCGAGGCCATCGTGCCGCGCCCGGCAGGCGTGGTTCCGATGCCCGGCATCCTGGCCCCCGGTTTCGTCGACCTGCAGGTGAACGGCGGCGCCGGGCTGATGGTCGGCGCAGGAACCGACGCCGCAACCTTGGCGCGCATCTGCGCGGTGCATCGCGATCTGGGCTGCGCGGGCATCCTGCCGACGCTGATCACCGACGGACCCGAGGTCACGGCCCGCGTGCTGGCCGCCGGGATCGCCACCGCCCGCGTCGACACGCCGGGCTTTCTGGGCCTGCACCTGGAGGGGCCGCATCTGGACCCGCGCCGCGCCGGGGCGCATGACGCAGCCCTGATCCGCCCGATGACCGATGACGACATGGCCGCCCTGATCGCCGCCCGCGCGGACCTGCCCGCGCTGATGGTGACCCTGGCCCCCGAGGCCGCCACCCCCGCCCAGATCGCCGCCCTGACCGCGGAGGGGATCATCGTCAGCCTTGGCCACAGCGACTGCACGCTGGACCAGGCGCAGGCGGCCTTTGCGGCGGGGGCGCGCTGCGCCACGCATCTGTTCAACGCCATGAGCCCGCTTGGCCACCGCCAGCCCGGCCTGGTCGGCGCGGTCCTGTCGGGCGATGCGCAGGCCGGGATCATCGCGGACGGCACCCATGTCGACCCGGCGGCGCTGCGCATCGCGCTGCGCGCACGGCCTGGGGGGTTGTTCCTGGTCAGCGACTGCATGGCGGTCGCGGGCACCACGCAGACCGAATTTCCGTTGCAGGGCCGCCGCATCCTGCGGCGCGACGGGCGGCTGACGCTGGCGGACGGCACGTTGGCCGGCGCGGACCTGCGGCTGGACCGCGCGGTGCGCGTCGCGGTGGCGGCGGGCGCGGACCCGGCGCAGGCGCTGGCGA